>JANRLZ010000235.1:0-5300 GCA_033762055.1 Saprospiraceae bacterium | reverse complement strand
CGGATGCGGGGATGCGGCGCCAACTAACGCCCTTTCACGGCTTTCAACGCCTGCACGGGCTTGCCGTCGCGGCTCACCAGCAGGGTGTAAAACCCGGAAGGCAATCGGGCAGTGTCAAAATCCTGCAAACGATGCGGGTTGAAACTTTGGTTGAAGATGGTCTGTCCCTCGCTGTCGTAAAGGGTTGCCCGGTACTCGCCTGCCGGAATAACTTGCCCCAGTTCGGCACCCAGCAGCAGTCGCTCGTTGAACGGTAAGGGAAATATCCGGAAAATGGCGCTGTCCCGCTCCGCCCTCGGCGCTTCGGACGACAATAAAATCTGGTTGGTCGGGCAGTCGGGCAGGAGGCAACATTTCCGTCCACCCGAAGGAGCCAGACATTTTGCGGATAAGGATCGGGGAAAAACGTGGTGTCGTCTATACTTCCCGTAAATACCAAATCGCCGTTGGGCATTTCCACCCCGCCATACAGTTCGCAAAACCAGGTATCCGCTCTTTTTTCAATAATCCGGCGCTCCCACAAACGCTCGCCGTCTGCATTGAACCGGGCTATGTAGCCGGCAATAAAATCAGGCTCTGTAATTGTATCAAAAGGAGAGTCCTCTGTAACACCACAACCTACCAGATCGCCGTTTTGCGTGACAAAAATGTCGTAAAAATTATTAATTTGCTCATAGTAGATCCTTTCCCAAACCAACTGGCCGTCTGCGTCAAGTTTGAAAATGAGGTCTGGACTTCTATAATGAAATCCGCCAAAAGTATCAACCTTCCAGACCCCCATGTAGCCGCCATCGGGATGTTGGGCGATGTTGACGAAATCTCTATCAATGTCAAATTCATAAGGCAGGGTACTCCGCCACTCCAACTGCCCTTCTGCATCGTATTTTTCGATGGTGGCCACCGTTCGGTATCCCGGAATTTTGAAGGAAGCGTAAATCACGGCCAGTCCGCCGTCGTCGGTAGCCGCAGAGTTGGAATAGGACAATCGGGGGTACCCATTGTTGGGGACGTTGGTTTCCCAAAGTTTGTTCCATTCTGCATCATACACCCATACATTATCCCGGATTCTGAGCGTAGTGGTGTCTTTGTAAGTGCCATGGACAAAAAACCGATCCTGGTGGGTCTGTAAATTACGTGCCGAATGAAAATTTTCAAGGCCGGGATGCCAATAGTCAAAACGGTCGCGGTAGTTGCCCTGCAAATCAAATTTCAAAACCGTGTATTCCAGCCCGCTTACGCCGCGATAATTGGCATTGATGTAGATGGTATCGGCTTTAACAACCATTGAAGTAAAAAAATTTATTTCCAGGGTGTCATATATCACCCGGGTCCACAAACGGTTGCCCTCCAGGTCAAATTTGATCAATCCGAAACAATCGCGGGTATTTTGTTGGCAAAAAGCATTGACATGTACAAGCAGGCCATCGTTTAATGTGATGACATTTATACCATAGTCATTACCCTGGTCAAAATCAAAACGTTACTCCAGTAGTTTTGAGAACTGGCTGCGAAGCTTGTAAATATCAAGCATAACGAGAGGACTATTTTTTTCATTTTTGAATGATAAAATGGCGCATTTCATAAGCGGGCAAATTATTCCCTTTGTTTGATCAGCTTCCCCAACCACCGCCGTCCGGATGCGTCGGTGGCCTGGAGGAAATAGAGTCCGTCGGGCAGGGCGCCAAGGTTGGTCGTGGCGTTGTTTTCCATGCGCAGCCGGAGGATGTTTTTGCCGGTGCAATCGCTGAGCGCCAACTCCAGCGTGCCGGCGCTTTCGCCGGTACTGATACGAACCGGTCCGGTTGCAGGATTGGGCCAAACGCCCAGTGGCCGGGGGCTTGTTTCGGTCGTGGCCGATGATTCGGGAGAGAGTTTGACGATCCAGAAATCTTCGTTATTACTATGATTGCCCGAAACGTCGCCATCGTTGGAGCGTGTATCAGCACAAAAGACGAAGGATTGATCTTCGGGTTGTACTATGCCTCCGCTTCCTTCAAAATCGCTACCTCCATAATTTTGTTGCCATAAAAGTGTACCAACTGAGTCTATTCGGACAATCCAAACATCAAAACTACCATCATGTCCAACTGCATCGCCATTAGTTGATAGTGTATTACCCATAAAAACATATCCACTACCGCTGGTCTCAATTATTGATGACCCATAATCCGAATTTGACCCTCCAAAAGGTTTTTGCCATTCAATCTCACCATTACTACTCAACTTTACTACCCAGGCATCAAACATTCCATGATGGCCTATTACTTGACCTGAATTAATAGAACCACTAGTTCCTATTACAACGCAACCGCCATCAGTCGTTGCAAATAATGATTGCACAGCCTCAACACCGGCACCGCCCATAGTTTGTTGCCAAATAATGTTTCCTTCATCATTTAATTTTAGAACCCAGAAGTCTTCATTACCGTGATTTCCTGACACATTTCCATCATTTGAAAAAGTCCCCCCTGCAAGAAAATAACCACCTGATTTTGCCTTTCGGATACAACAAGCAGTTTCTTCACTATTGCCACCGTAGCGTTTTTCCCATAACAAATTTCCAGTGTTGTCCAACTTGACCACCCAAATGTCAAATAATTCAAAACCGGTAGATTGTGCATTGCCATCTTTGGAAAAAGTATGACCTGCAACCAAAAATCCGCCGTCATTTGTCTCTGTCACAGATGTTGCATCTTCATCATTGCTACCACCCAGGGCTTTTTGCCAATCAAGATCTCCTTGCGAATTTAATTTCACCACCCAAAAATCCCTTTCTCCATGAAAATCGGTAACTAATCCATTAGAAGAAGTAGTAACGCCAGCAATTATATAGCCGCCATCACTGGCAATTTGAATATCGTTTGCGGTTTCTGTTGCACTTCCACCCAAAGGCTTTTGCCATTGTAGTACACCGTTAGAATCGAGTTTGACGACCCAGAAGTCCCCACCTCCATAAGAGCCAATTACATCCCCATTGTTGGAGTAGGCTGCACCGCAAATGATATAACCTTTGTCTGGAGTAGTTTGTATCGAATAGGGGAACTCGAAAAGACTGCCGCCAAGGCATTTTTGCCATTGAACTAAAGGTTGAGCCTTGCAGTAAACAGATAATGAAGCAAAAAAAAGAAGAAAAAATGCATTTTTGCAAAATTTTATTTTCAGCATTGATGTATAATTCATTTTTGAATCCTAGTTAATGTTAATGAGTTTACTAGTCTTGCAATTTTTCCCATCTATGCATGTTTTAATGAAAAACAAGCCATTTGGCAGAGAAGGCAGACTAACATTTATTTTATTTTCAAAAGTTTCAGCGTTAAAGTCAAATAATATTTGACCGGTAATGCTAATTAGTTGAGAATTTATTTTAGTTTTTTCACCATTTTCCGCAACAATGTCTATATAAAGACTCTTATCTAAAAAAAACACATTGAATTTTTTTTCAAAAGAATTTATCGTGTTTTCTTTAAATGAAGAATCCGCGCTTTGCAAACCGGTTGCAGAAGTTGCAGTTAATGTGTAGAGATAAAACACTGGATCCCAAAACGTCCCTGCATTTTTACAGATACTAACTGTTTTATTAACTCCATCAAAAAGCACCTCAATTCTCCCAAAACGATAGGGAGTAGGTATACCTTTTATTCTATACATGTGAAATTCATGGCTTCCATTAATCCGTACCACTTCTGGTTCTGGTATCCAGGGAAATAACTCGGCGCCATTACCTGCAACAATAAATGAAGTGGGACTTGACCTCATAATTACGGGAAACACTTTTCCGTCTTCATACCCTTCAGCAAACTCAAAAAAATAGTCATATCCTATACTTCCAGGTACACTGCCAGGTACATATATTTTAAACCCTACCCACTCATGTTCTTCATAATTCACACTCGTGCACTCCGGTACCACTTGAGGATTAATCGGTGTTCTGCCTCCCATTACCAAATCCAAAATCAGACCAATCCAATCAAAATGTGTGGTGATAACGCTCGGATCTCCGGTTTCAGGGCAATTGGTAGCAAGTACAAAGCGGTACTTGGTGCCAATGTGATTCAAACCATATACATCGTAAGAGGAACCGGCTACGTTGTACACCGTGAAAAGTGAAGCCCAGCCCCCTGTGGAGGTTTCCTGTAACACCTCCAGCGTATGCGTGGCTCCCGGCCAGGCAGGTATCCAGGCCAGGCGGATATAGTCTTCATTGGCATCTTCCACCCGAAGGCTGTCCGGCGCCGGTGCGGTACATTCATCTGCGTAATTCAAGACGGGTAAGCGCGTCTCATCGGCCCAAATTTGAGTAAAATTCAGGGAAAATAGGATCAAAAGCAGCATTTTCAGTTTCTTTGCCATAATCTTGTTGTTTGTTGGTGAACCAAAATTTCAGGGCAAATATTTTAACACCCGTAGTTCAAAAACCATAACACTTTTTACCACGAATTCCGCTCAAAGATGCACCAAAGCCAGTTGATGGAGCTGATCCAGGCAATGAGCCCCGACGAGCAAAGCGAAATGCTCGATTTTACACAGTTGCCATTTTTTAACAGCGGCCGAATGAGAAAGCAGGTCAGACCGATGCTTCAACTTTGTCTCGACTACCTGAAAAATAACAACCCCGTCGCCGTCGAGAAGGAAGACTGGTACCGTCAAATTTTTGACAATCAGCAGTTTGTGGAAGGCAAGCTGGAGAAAGTCATGGTAGAAGCGCACAAATTTATTCGTTCGTACCTGTTAGTTCGGCATTATTTCCGCGAAGAAAACGAATTTTACCAAACCTATGATTTCTCGGAAATTTTACGCACCCGGGGGCTTGATGCCCGGCACCAATACACCTTGTCAAAATTGCAGCGCTTGCAGGCAGATACGGTGCAACGTGATGCTGCGTACTTTTATCAACAATTTCTGCTGGAAAAAGCCATTCATGATCGGGAGAGTGTTCATAACCAGGCTAAAGGGGATTTGAACATCCCCAATCTGCTGAGTGCCCTCGACATTCACGCACAAATCAACCGCCTGAGTCATCTTAACTTTTTTTTGCTGCAACAAAAAGCGACCAACCTCCAAGCATCTGATTATATCCAGTCCTTGATACAGCAGTCGGTTTCCTATGCCGAACCCATATTAAATGAATCACCTTCTCTTCGTATTCATCACAAAATACATCAATTATTATCACATTCTCAACCGACTCCGGATGAAATTCAGTCGCTTTTTGAATTACTAAAAAAATATGAATCGCAAATTATTCCGGCAGAACTAAGGGAGTTTTATACCTACCTTCGAAGCCTTTGTGTAGTAGTGAC
>JANRLZ010000234.1:0-4706 GCA_033762055.1 Saprospiraceae bacterium | reverse complement strand
CCTTTGTATTGTTTCGCTCCTGCAAATTTATTCACTCCCATGAAAGGCATCATCCTCGCCGGCGGTCTCGGCACACGCCTCTACCCGCTTACCCTGGCCGTGAGCAAACAACTCATGCCCGTGTACGACAAGCCAATGGTTTACTACCCGCTCAGCACCCTCATGCTGGCCGGCATCCGGGAGGTGCTGATTATTTCCACCCCCTACGACTTGCCTAAATTCCGCCAATTGTTTGGCGACGGCGCCGAACTGGGGATGGAATTTTCCTACGTCGAACAACCCGAACCCAACGGGCTGGCACAGGCGTTTGTGCTGGGAGCGCCGTTTATCGGCAAAGACCCGGCTTCGCTGATTCTGGGCGACAATATTTTTTATGGCGCCGGACTGGGTGAAATGGTGCGTTCCTGCGCCGATCCCGCCGGCGGGATCATTTTTGCCTACCAGGTGGCCGACCCGGAACGCTATGGCGTGGTAGAGTTCGACCGGGCATTCAAAGCCTTGAGTATCGAGGAAAAACCGTCCCGACCCAAAAGCCATTACGCTGTACCCGGCTTGTATTTTTACAACAACGACGTGGTGGAAATCGCAAAAAACCTGCGCCCCAGTCCGCGCGGTGAATACGAAATTACCGATGTCAACCGCCATTATCTCGCGCAGGGCCGCCTCGAAGTGCGGGTTATGGGGCGCGGATATGCCTGGCTGGATACCGGTACCCACGAATCGCTCATGCAGGCCGGACAATTCGTGCAGGCCATTGAAGACCGCCAGGGACTCAAAATAGGCTGTATTGAGGAAATTGCCTGGGAGATGGGCTTTATTGATGATGCCGGACTGGAAAGACTTGCCCACAAATACCTCAAAAGCGGGTATGGCGAATACCTGCTGGGGGTGCTTCGATCGAAGTAGAATGCCTCAATTCCGATAAATAACGCCATTCCCGCGCACCACACTGAGTTTGGAAACTTCGGCTTTGCCCGTTCTGCGGTTTTCAAAGCGGACAAAGTAGATGCCTTCCGATAGTGCGCTCACATCGAAATAGAAGGAGTTAAAACCCGGGTACACCGTTTCCGTACGCGCAGCAATGAGTGAACCGCCCAAGCCGTGCAGGGTGAGATTTGCTTCAAAAACATCCCCCCGGTTTTCATAGGAAACTTCGGTGCTGATGCCGGCCGGGTTGGGGAACATATTCATCGGCCGGAACCGATCCGACACGATTTCGGCGCCGCCCCATTGGCAGAGCGGGTCCACGCGGTATTCGCGCGCCACTAATTTAACTTTTTCGTAGCCCTCAAACATGGTTTGTTCCATCACGAATGGATTGGCGCCCAGCCAGTCCTGCAACAAAGTAGCAAACACCTGCCGGTAGTCGTACTGCATGTGTTTCAACTGGTTGTCGTTGGCCAGGTCGTACAGATCGGGATTGGTGCCGAGTACGCCGGGTTTTACATCCTTGCCAAAGACCAACATGGGCGCGAGGGTGCCGTGGTCGGTACCAAACGAGCCGTTTTCGCGTGCACAGCGGCCAAACTCGGAAAAAGTACAACTCAATACCCGGTCGGCCAGTCCCAGTCCTTCGAGGTCGTCGAAGAAGGTTTTGACTGCTGCTGAAAGTGCGCCGAGCAAGTTGGCATGTGCGCCAATGCTGGTGTCGCCCGAATCCACCTGGGCGGAGTGCGTGTCAAAACCACCGATCTGACAAAGGAATATTTTTGTTTTGCAGCCCCCTTTGATCATACGCGCCACAGTTTTCAACTGTGCGGCGAGGGAAGAATTCGGGTAGGAAGTGATTGCGTTCGAGCCGGCGTTAAAAACATCTGTGATGCGCTGGGCATACTGGTTGATACTTCGTTCCACGCCCATGATGTATGCCAGTTCGTCGCCGTGGTCGCTGTCGGGAATATTCAGGATCGGCGCCCCGCCAATGGTTTGAATCAGCGAGTAAAAACCGGATGGATCCTGTCCGCTAAGGTTAATCACGTTCTGGTGTTCGGTTTCGGTATGAAAGCCGAGCGAGGTGGCCGGGTCGCCGATCTGGATACCGAGCGGATCGGGCATATCGGCGGTAGGGACGCCTTCCACGTGCGGAAAAAATGCCTGCAAGGCGCGTCCCATCCAGCCAGAAGGGATATTGTTCAGCTCGGTCGAACCGCCGCCGCCGGAAAGCCAGATATCGGTGCCTTTAAAATGGCTCTGGTTCATGCTTTGGTAGCCGGCGGCCTGTACGACGGTCATCCAGCCTTTGTCGTACAGGGTTTTCAGTCCGGACATAGCCGGGTGTAAGCCTGCGATGGCGTCGTTGGGCAGGGTGTTGTCGAGCGGAATATAAGCGCTGTCGCCGATACGGGTTTCGGGGCGCAACTCCGCGTAGCGATCGTATTGAGCGACTGGAATAATCATGTTGAGACCGTCGTTGCCGCCTTTGAGCTGGATAAGCACCAGGGTACGGTCGTGTACATCATCGCAGGAATTAAGGATTTGCGCCATTCGGTTGTTGGCGAAGGGGCGCATGGCAAAGCCGTTGACGGCAAAGGAG
Source organism: Saprospiraceae bacterium (assembly GCA_033762055.1). Taxonomy (GTDB): domain Bacteria; phylum Bacteroidota; class Bacteroidia; order Chitinophagales; family Saprospiraceae; genus M3007. Next base: position 2,173 of record JANRLZ010000234.1, on the reverse strand, counting down.
GAAATCCCGGCAGCGGGCAAAAAGCGGAGAAAATTTCTTCTTTTCATGGAAAAAAAGACGGCGATAGGCGTTGAGCGGAAAAAACGGGGGCTTAATTGGATATTTTCCTGCGTAAAGGTTTAAAATCCATGAGATATTTTTTAAAATTTATTGAACTAAAAATAAAAAATGTTGAAACAGGGGAGTGTTGCCATTTTTTTCAATCATGCAATTCCTTGCTGTAAATGGCTTTTTCCGACTACATTTGCCCTTCAACAAACACCTTAGTCTGTTATCCCATCTGTTCACATGATTCGTTCCCTGCTTAAAATTGCCGCCCTGCTCATCGCGGGCATCCTGGTGTACAACTACTTTTTCGGTACCCATGAAGAAAAAGAAAATTCCCGCAAAGTATTCGGCCAGATACGCGGCGTCGTCGAATCGGTGGGACAACTGGTAAAATCCGAAAAAGACAAATTCGACGCCGGGAAGTACGATGCAGCGCTGGAGAAACTGGGCGGCGTGTACAAAGCGATTCGCACCCAGGCCCGCCATGTGGATGAAAAGGTGCTTCGCCGGCTTGATGAACTGGAAGGACGCAAAGCGGAGTTACAACAGGAACTCGATGCCATTGAAGCCGGCGAACAACCGGTGGAAACGCCGGCGCCAAAAAGCAAAAAGAAAGACCCCAAAGCCGAACAGGAAAAAGCCGCAAAAGCTGCCGACCAGAACCGACGCAAGGAAGCGCTCCTGCGCGAACTGGAAAACCTGGTACGCGACTCGGACGCGCTCTTGAAAGACGCCGGTGAAGCGCAGTAAGCAACTGTTGCAAAACCTCCCGCGAGGTCTTCAAACAATGGTCGGGAAATCACAAATATTCTGCTATATCTTCTGCGCGACATCAAGGGTCTTTGCTTTTCAAGCAATTTTCCCCGACCTTTGCGCCGCAAAACGGAAAAGAAGTGCCGGTCGTGTAAAAAGAACATTTGGTAAGAAAAACCCGGTCATTCATCTTTTCAAAAAACTACCGGCTCAACTATACCGGCCCCGCATTGTTCTGTGTGGCCTTTCCAACGATCGAAATTAATCCAATGACGGAATTCTTGCAGCAAGTATTGGGCAGTGACTGGGAAAACTCGCTCATCATCATATTTAATCTGATCCTCATCGAGAGCCTGCTCTCGGTTGATAATGCAGCAGTTATCGCCACCATGGTGATGGACCTGCCGCCCGAAAAAAGAAAACTCGCCCTTCGTTATGGCATCCTCGGGGCGTATGTTTTTCGCGGACTATGCCTGATTTTTGCCGCCTGGCTGATAAAAATCTGGTGGCTTAAACCGCTGGGTGGACTGTACCTGATCTACCTTGCTTACGACTATTTCAGGCGAAGGGCAACACCCGATAAAAAAGACGACGCCCTTCAAAAAGAAGAAACCTGGTATTACAAAATGACCATTGGGCTGGTAGGCTCCTTCTGGGCGACCGTCATTGCAGTGGAAATGGTTGACCTGGCGTTTTCACTCGACAATGTTTTTGCTGCCGTCGCATTTACCGACAACATTTACCTGATCTGTACCGGTGTTTTTATCGGAATATTGGCCATGCGCTTTGTGGCGCAGTGGTTTGTTCTGTTGCTAGAAAAATATCCTTTCCTCGAAACCAGCGCTTTTGCCGTCATCGGGATTCTGGGCCTGAAACTTAGTTTCTCCTTCATTAGCCATTTTTTTAAAGGACATTACTGGGCCGATAGTTTTGAAAGTGAAACGGCCGATCTGATCATCAGTTTTGTGACAGCGAGCTTCTTTTTTGTCCCTATTCTGACCGCGCGTTTCCTGGGTTGGCCTAAAAAAGGCAAGTGAACAGCTTTTTCAATTTTATTTAATGGTTGATTTCATCCGTCACATTTTACCCAACGGGCTTCGGGTACTGGTTCATGAGGACCCCTCCACGCCGCTGGTAGCGGTGAATGTCAGCTATTATGTCGGCTCGCGCGACGAACAACCCGATAAAACCGGATTTGCACACCTGTTTGAGCATTTGATGTTTGCCGGCAGTAAAAATGTGCCCGATTTCGACGAGCCGCTTCAACGTGCCGGCGGCGAAAACAACGCCTTCACCACCAATGATTACACCACTTTTTACGAAATTGTACCCGCCGAGAACCTTGAAACCGCGCTTTGGCTCGAAAGCGACC
>JANRLZ010000233.1:0-2843 GCA_033762055.1 Saprospiraceae bacterium | reverse complement strand
TGTCGAACACCTGACGACGGGCGCGAATGATCAAGGATTCTGCGCCATGTACCTGACCGCACCTGCCACAAACTTCGGGCATGTGCGTTTTTACCACATCTGGTGCAGATACCATCTTGAGCGTGCCGCCGTCATGACCTTTTTTGCCACCAACCTTGCCGCCCTTGATCCGAGGAAATGCAGGCTTGGGCTTATACTTGTCCATAGAGGACGGATAATTTGAGTTGCGGCTGTTCTGATGCAATTGTGACTCCAATTCTTTCACCCGAAACTCCAAATTATCAATCTGATGACGTTGTGCTTCAATATGGCTGCGTTGTGCCTCAATTTGCTGGACATACCCCTCTAATTGAGGATTGATGCCTTCAATAACGGTTACCAATTCTCGGATGATCCGATGGCAACTTGCTATGTCGTTGGGTAAGTCCATTGAAACACAAAAATAAACTTTTTACATCGTCTGATAACAATTGTGAATCAGGCTAACCAGTTACTAAAAATAAAAAATAGAAATGGATAAACTTAGCCTAACTCTCATTATCCTAAATGTTATTATTTTAGTGCTGACCGTCCTTTGGGCTTCAAGGGACAAAGGCTTTGAGTCCAAAATTGCCGTATTGGTCGCTGTAGCAGGTCTGATAACTATTATTTTTGACGATGTCAATCAAAAAAAGGATGAAATATTATATCAGAACCAACTTGGCAATCTTGGGAAAGAGGTAAAATCATGCATCGAACAAAATACCAAGCTGGAGGAAGAAAATACCAAGTTAGAGCAAAAAATTGTCCAACTTGGGAATAATAATACCGTTAATAAAACAACTAAAACTACCAACGCGCGAAATGAAAACGTTGGCTCTGGTCAACAAAGCAGCATTCAGGGCGATAAAAACGCCACAAACACGGGTAATGGGCAACAAAATGCAATTATTGGAAATGAGAATAAGCAAATAAACAATCCAGTAAACTCCGTAAGTTTAATTGACAGCCATGGCAATACAATAAACATTAAAGAGGATGAAAAGCCTGCGATAAAAAAAGAAATTAGCGTTAGTGAAGATACTGACACGGGCATTGAACTTCGCGCAGGTGATAGAGTTCAGATTAAAGCAACGGGTAGCATTAGAGTTGGTGCCTTCCTTGGGCATTCTGGACCAGAAGGCATTCAATGCTATATGTGCGAACGTTACAATATTGTCAAACAATTCAAACATGGAAGTTTGATGTTTAAACGTTCTGGTTTGTCAAGTTGGGAATACTGTGGTCAATCAAGAGTTTTTACTGTGGCTTCGCCTGGGGAGTTATCTTTTGAGATAAATGATAATGAACAAGGAAATAACATTGGTTATTATGTGGTTGAAATTCAGGTTTTCAGAAAATAAGAAATTATGAAAATAAAATTATTGCTTATAGTATCTACTTTGGCATCCTTACTATTCTTTGCTCTTTGCAACCCTTCAAAAAAACAGGTCGGAAGCGTTGATAAAGAATCGAACTGGCTCGACCATCTACCTTCCTGCCCATGTGAAAGTCCAGATAAGAATGGAGTGAAATTGAACGATGGTTGGGCAAAAGATGTGGGCAATATTGCCAAATATCATAAGGGAGCGACAGAGTCTTTCAGGTCATATCCGCCAATTCAAACAGCGGAGGGACTATCAGGACAGCAATGTTGCTATGATTCCGAAGGAAAATTGATTACAGAAGGAAGCGGAGCGGGGACACCAGACAAAGTCAGCACTTGCGACGGTGAGGACTCGAAAGGAATCATGACAACACGATACGGAGGTGTTCTATGGCATTTTAAAAAAGATGTAAAGCCATGGGAGTCTATGGGTGGAGTAGATAGTGGTTGGGTCAAATACAACCTTATCTGGAAACCAAACAACGGAAATGGGTGCCCGCCCAATAAGGTAAATAAATAGTGCCCCCTATCCCCCCCTCACCCCCGCCAACTCCCGAATAAGCCCGGGGTCTTGCTCGATGGCATTGCCCACTACCAGCAGGTCGGCGCCGGCCTGGTAGTTGGCGGCGGCTTTTTCGGGTGTACGGATGCCGCCGCCTACAATGAGCGGAACCGTAATCGCATCGGCCACGGCGCGGATCATACTTTCCGACACCGGGCGCGGGGCGCCTGAGCCGGCTTCGAGATAAATGGTTTTTAAACCCAGCATTTCGCCCGCCAGGGCGGTACACAACGCAATATCGTCTTTGTTGGCCGGGATGGGCGAGGTGTTCGAGATGTATTGCACGGCGCTTTGCACGCCGCCGTCTATCAGCATGTAACCGGTGGAGATAACCTCTAAGGGCGACATTTTCAGGTAGGGCGCCGCCACCACGTGCTGCCCGATCAATAACTCCGGGTTGCGCCCGCTGATCAGCGAAAGAAACAGGATCGCATCGGCACGGTAACTGAGCTGAAAGGAATTGCCCGGAAAAAGCAGCAGCGGGATGCCGCAGCGTTCGCGTAACTCGACCAGCAAGGGATCGAGCATGGAATTGGCCACCAGGCTGCCGCCGATAAACAAATAATCCACGCCGCATTCAACCGCCAGTTCGAGCGCTTTGGCGCGGTGTTGCAGACGCAGCTGGTCGGGATCGAAAAGCAGGGCCAGCCTTTTTTCACCGCGCTGTTTGGCGGCGACCAGATCAAGATACAAACGAGCGGGGGACTTGGGGGGTTGATGTTCCACCATTAGACGTGTTGCGGTGAGAGGCTTTGAGGGAGAAAAAATACCCTTTTTTTGACTGGTAAGGCAAATTTTGCAGTCGAAATCGGGTATATTCGGCGAAAAATTTAACGAAACCAGGCGGAAAAAGGGCTTTTTTGTCGCCAAAGCCTC
>JANRLZ010000232.1:0-11675 GCA_033762055.1 Saprospiraceae bacterium | reverse complement strand
CAAAGAGCCTTGCATCGCTTGAAAAGCCCTCAAAAGACGCTTTGCCGATGGCAATTGCCACCTGGGGGCCCAATATAAAAGCTACGGCCGCTGCCTGGGAAATATTGTCCAGGGGCGGCTACGCGCTGGATGCCGTAGAAGCCGGCGTGCACATTCCGGAAGCCGACCCGCGTGATACCAGTGTGGGTTATGGCGGCTTCCCGGATCGCGACGGGTTTGTGACGCTCGACGCCTGTATCATGGATGAATTTGGCAATGCCGGTTCGGTTTCTTTCTTGCAACACATCATGCACCCCATCAGCGTGGCAAGGCGGGTGATGGAAAAAACGCCGCATGTCATGCTGGTCGGCAACGGCGCCTTGCAATTTGCACTCAACGAAGGATTTAAAAAGGAAAACCTGCTTACCGATGAAGCCCGCAAAGCCTGGGAGGACTGGAAAGTGGAAGCCAAATACAAGCCGGTTATCAATGTTGAGCGCCACGACACCATCGGCATGCTGGCAATTGATCAAATGCAACGCATTGCCGGCGCCTGTTCGACCAGCGGAGCGGCATTCAAAATGCACGGTCGCGTGGGCGACAGCCCGATTATTGGCGCCGGGATGTTTGTTGACAATGAGGCCGGCGGCGCTGCTTCTACCGGTTTGGGTGAAATGGTGCTGCGAACCCTGGGCAGTTTTTTGGTTGTGGAGGAAATGCGCCGCGGCGCACACCCGCAAAAAGCCTGCGAAACTGCGGTAAAACGTATCGTCCGCAAATACCCCAGGCAAAGTGAAGAGGCCCAGGTAGGCTTTATCGCTGCCGACAAAAAAGGACGACACGGCGCTTATGCTATTCATCCGGGTTTCAACTTTGCATTGTACCAGCGCAATGTTAACAAAGTGTATGAAGCAGGCAGTTTTCTGGCCAAATAACCCTTTGGTCGAAAAACATCGGCCCTTGCTCAACAGAACCGCTGATTTCCAGCGTTTATACCCCGAATTTTGTTCTGCTCAGGACTTGTTTCACCGTCCCGACAACATTCAACTGACAACTACCCAATCCATTCGATGCGATTTATTTTTGTATTTACGCTTGTCCTGCTGTGTCGGTCTGTTTTTGCCCAGTCGCATGCCGATTGTGTTACCGCGCTCCAAATTTGTGAAAAAAAGAAACTGAGCATCAACGCCGCCGCCGGTATTGGCAATAATAAAAATGAAGCCGATTTTATCGCCTGTTTTATGAGCAGCGAAAATCGGGGCCAAGCCGAGGAAAACTCCACCTGGCTAAAATTCGAAATCGCCGAAAGCGGCACCCTCACTTTTACCATTACGCCACACAAAGCCGACGATGACATTGATTTTGTCGTCTATCGCTCCATTGACGGCACTTGCAACAACATGAAAATCGTTCGCTGCAATGCTGCCGGCGACCCGTCAGAATGGTCGTCGCACAGCAATTGCCTGGGCAAAACCGGACTGCGCAACGGAGAAACCGATACCAGTGAAGACGCCGGTTGTTTTGACGCCGACGACAATGCCTGGCTGGCGCCGCTCAATGTAGTAAAAGGTGAAAAATACGTCCTCCTGATCAGCAACGTTACGACCCAGGGGCCCGGGTTCGATATTGTTTTTGGCGGTACGGCCTTCCTGCCCTGTGAAAAAATCAAACCCGTTGCTGCTGCCAAACCCAAGCCCGCCAAACCCAAACCAACTGCAGTGAACACGGAAAAACCAACAGAGCCACCCGCTTCCATCGGCGGCCGACGCGTGGAAATTAAAGACGACATCACGGTCAAAAACCGGAAAATCAAAGTCACCATCTGGGACAGTCAGGTGCAAGACGGTGATATCGTTTCCGTTTTCCTGAACGATAAAAAAGTAGTTGACCGGGTATATCTTACACAAAAGCCCCATGAATATGAGATCGAATTGCCCAAAGGCCGCGAACATTTCCTGACCGTTTATGCCGATGATTTTGGAAAATCGGGCGGAGTGAACACCGCGCGTGTCACCATAGACGACGGGGTGCGCGAACAAACCATTGATCTTGCCGCCAGCCGCAGCAGCCAGCAAAGTATCAGGATTGTGACGGCCGACGGCAGGTAGCACGGACTTCAGTCCGTCGGGACCAACGGCATTTATGCCGCAATAAAACAGAACGGTGGACGGCCCTTAAAAGAATTCATCACGAAGTATTTCTTCTTTTTGCGTCATGTGTGGCCGATATTCATTTGCACCAAAACCCGGGCAGAAAAAATCGCTGGAAAACAAGGTCGTGCTTCCGCCTGCCCTGATTTTGAATTACAATATTGCCCCTACCCATCGAGCCTATGTGGTTGCCAATGACCAACCGGATCGTTTGCAGCAAATGGAATGGGGACTGGTGCCTCACTGGAGCGCCGACGGGAAAAATACGGGCCGCCTGATCAATGCGCGCGCGGAAGGAATTGAGGAAAAACCCTCCTTCCGGGATCCAATACAATTCAGGAGATGCATCGTGCCTGCCGACAGCTTTTACGAATGGCGGAAACTGCCCGGTGGTCGTAAAGCCCCGTATCGGATAAGCGCAAAAAACGAGGAATTGCTTTATCTGGCCGGCATTTGGGACGAATGGGGAGAAGGCGATGCGCGGAAACGAACTTTTGCGATCATAACCACAACTCCCAACCTCGAAATGTCTGACCTTCATGATCGGATGCCGGTCGTCCTGTCCGATGCAGCCGCCCACAATAAGTGGGTGTCCAAGATCCCGCTCGAACCGGTTATGGCCCTGCTCCATCCGCCGGATGACGGGTTGCTCCAACTGTATCGCGTTTCCGAAAAACTGAATCGCCCCGACTACGACCGTGAAGACTTGCATACGCCTGCCCGGGAGGAATGGACCTTGTTTTAACTCCTCCCGAAAATTACTACAGGAACAATCAAAATTCCTTATTGCGGGCTATCCTCATCCTGCCACATAAAACAACCCGCAGCTCAATACAAACCCGGCTAGCGCCAGCCCGGTCGTAAGCAGGCTCCAACTCTGGAATGTTTGCCGCTCACTCAGTCCGAGGTATTCTTTGACCAGCCAGAATCCGCTGTCGTTCACATGCGAAAGGATGGATGCGCCCGATGCAATGGCGGTGACCACTGCCGCTAATTGTAAGCCGGACAAGCCCGCTTCCAATACCAGCGGGGCAGCAATTCCGGCGGCTGTTGTCATGGCGACGGTGGCCGAACCTTGCAGCAAACGCACGGTAGCCGCTGCGACAAAAGCAAAAACAATGACCGGAATATGGGCGGCATCGGCGCTTTTTGCCAGCATCTCACCGGCGCCGGTATCTACCAGTATTTGTTTGAACACACCCCCTGCGCCCGTTACCAGGATGATAATTCCGGCAGGTTGAAACGACCGGGCGCTGATGTCGGCCAGTTCGGCCGATGTAAAACCGGATCGGCGCCCCAACAGGTACCAGGCCAGTACATTGGCGATCAACAGTGCGCTAAAGGGATGGCCGATCAAGGAAGCGGTGTTTTTCAAAGCGCCGGACGAAACAAAGAACAAATCTGCATTGATACAGGTATTGAACAAAATCAATACGATGGGCAGGAAAACGATGGCAAAAAGCAAACCGGCAGCCGGCATGGGCCGTGTATCAGGTATTTCTTTTACCGGCTCGGGCAACACTGTTTTCACACTATTCGCCAGGTAACGCCCCAGCCAAACACCGGAAATGATCGCTGTTGGAAACCCGACCACCAGTCCTGCCAGAATCACCCAGCCCAGATCGGCGCCCAGTATCTGGGCCACGGCGATCGGGCCCGGTGTAGGCGGTACAAATGCATGCGCCACCGCCAATCCCGCCAGCAAAGGCAGGGCAAAATGCAGGATAGATTTACCGGTTTTACGTTGCAGCGCACCCAATACCGGATACAATATGATAAAGGCCACATCAAAAAAGACCGGAATGGCGATAATAAACCCGGCAACAGCCATTGCAGAAGCAGCTTTTTGCAAACCGAAAACCCGCAACAGCGCCTGTGCAATGACCTGCGAACCCTGTGTTTTTTCCAGTATGCCTCCAAAAATAGCCCCCAGTCCCACAATCGTTGCCACATATCCCAGGGTTTGGCCCATTCCCTTTTCCATACTTTTCAGTATGTCGGTCGCCGGCATGCCTGCAAGTAAACCCACCACGACCGCCGCCGTCAGCAAAGCAATAAACGCCGGCCATTTGGCCCGGACAATCAAACCCAACAATAGGACGATGCCGATGACTACGGCGACAAGCAGTTGCATATGAAATGAAAGGTTTGTCAGGTTTAGGCGGGTTTATCTGGTTTGGGAGGCCGATGAATACCTGTATTTCGCTTACTTTTAAGATCACTTGCTGCTACCATACGTTATGCCGGTTTATTTATCACACAGCATCGCTATTGTAGTATCGCACGGAGAGAAATAGCAGTTTTTTCTCCAGGTTCTCTGGGATACGCCGCCGGGTTAATATTGTTCCGCTAAATTTCCTGCCCCCCATCTTCCCAATCCGTGTGGTATTTTTTTCCGCCGGGATCGTCGGTGCGTTCATACAGGTGCGCGCCAAAGAAATCACGCTGGGCCTGTATCAAATGGGCGGCAGAATTTGCCGTCGTCATCGCATTTAGTGCCGCCAGTGCCGACATGAGGCAGGGATACGACCGGTGACTGAACCCCAATGCCGAAACGGTTTGCTGCAGCGCCGGTTTGCACGTTCGAACCCATTGTACGACCGTTTCGTGCCGCAGTATATCATCCGTTGTCGCAAAAAAATGCTGTGCATCTATCATCAATTCAGATCGAATGATACAACCATTGGTCCAGATACGGGCCAGTTCCGCCATATTGACCGACCAGCCGTATTCTTTTGAAGCGGACTGAATGAGCAGGAACCCTTGCTGATGATTAATGATACGTGCCAGTTGATATGCCTGTTTGAGTTGCGCTATGGAGACGGACAACCTGTCGGGGGTAAATGCGTATGCAGCGCTCCATGCCTGTCGTTCGTCGCGCATGGCGGCAACAAACCGGGCCAGCAGTGCTTCCGTCATCATGGTCAGGGGTACGCCCAGTTTGCCCGCAGCCATGACTGCCCAACTGCCCGTCCCCTTGTGCGATGCTTTGTCGGAAATAACATCCAGCAACCAGCCGGCGCCTTCCCTCCGACGCAGAATCCGGATGGTAATTTCCAGCAGGTAACTGCGCAATCCATCTTCTGTCCAATTGGCCATGATATCCGCCACCTCGTCGGGGGGATGGCCCAATTCCCGGCGCAGGACGCTGTACGCCTCGGCCAGCAACTGCATTTCGGCATATTCAATCCCGTTATGCGCCATTTTTACAAAATGACCGGCGCCATCTGGCCCTACCCGTGCAGCACAAGGGCTGCCACCGGCGTCTTTTGCTGCTATTTTCTCCAAAAAGGGGGCAACCTGGTGCCAGGCCTCCGGGGCGCCTCCCGCCATAATGGCCGGGCCATTCAAAGCGCCCGACTCTCCACCGGAAACGCCTACGCCTAAAAAATGATAACCCTGGCTTTCGGCCTGTTGCTGCCTGCGCCGGGTGTCGGCATAGTGCGAATTGCCGCCATCCATCACGATATCGCCGGGTGAAAGCAGGGGTTCGAGTTGCGAGAGTACCTCATCCACCGCTTCGCCGGCGTTGACCATCAGTAATATTTTGCGTGGCCGGGCCAACGACGCCATAAATGCCGTAACCGACTCAAATGCCTTTGCATTCGCCAGTTCAGGGAAAGCAGCCACTGCATTTTCCGCCACCTTTTCCTCCTTACCGGCAACAAAACGATTATAAAGGGACAGAGAAACGCCGTTTCGGCCCAAATTGCGGGCCAGGTTACGGCCCATGACGCCCAGTCCGACGACGCCCCATTCAGCGAGTAATTCCATATTTAAAAGGATGGTTTGCAGGATGTTTTCCGGGGTATCTGCCACGTCTATAACCATTCCTTCGGAGGGTGGTTCGTAAATAGCAAATTGGGATGCCAATAGCGCCGGCGGCATAAAATGTCCGCTACGAGCCGCCATTCGACCATGAATCAATGCCATATCGCCCTGCAAATGAATCCATTTTACCGCAGGATCGGGTATACCCTGTCGGAGTTGCGCGCGATATTTTTCTTTCAGCGCTGAACAGGCAATCACCACACTGCCTTTTTCGAGCATGCCATGCGCATAAATATTCAATGCCGCCAGCCATCCGGCCCGGTCGGTGTCGTCGAGCGGGATGCCTGCCTGCATCTTGGCAATATTGGAGGGCGCATGAAAATCATCCGCATCCGCAAACGGGACATGCAGAACATCCGCCAACATCCGCCCGACGCTGGTTTTGCCACTGCCGGAAACCCCGGTAACAAAGTAGACGATTGATTCGATTGTTCGATTGATACGATTGATTCGATTTTCGATTGATTCGAGCGCTAGTGCCGCATCCGGCGAATAACATAGTAATGAAATCGGCTATTTTTTCGGCTCCATAGGCGCGAGAAGGGCGAAATACGGGATATTTTAACCGTCGAGCAACGACAGGAGGCGGAAAAAGAGACATAGGCATTGCTTTGTCATTCGCCGGATGCGGCACTATATCCAGCCACTTTGGGGCAGTTGTTGTTCCGTTAATGCCAGGCGAACAGCATGCCTGGCAAGCAGTCGGGTGGAGTCCAGAATCGGAAGCGGGGAATTTTCTTTGGTAATGATCAGGGGGATTTCGGTGCAGCCGAGAATCACGCATTCGGCGCCGGCTTGTTGCAGCTTTTTGATGGCGGTAATAAACATATTTACGGTGGCGGGCAGGAAAACGCCCACGCAGAGTTCCTCAAATATGGCCCGGTTGATTTCAGCCTGCAGGGTTTCATCCGGTGTGATACGGGTTAACCCCCTTTTTTCCAGGGCATCGGCATAGACCGAGCCTGTCATGGTCCAGCGGGTACCTAAAAGTCCTACTTTTTTCCAGCCTTTTTGCTCGATTTCATCGCATACTACCCCGGCGATGTGCAAACCGGGCACAGGCAGTTCATGGATGATTTTTTCCAAAACAAGATGGGCGGTATTGTCGGGACAAATGAAAAAATCCGCCCCGGCCCGGGCCACCTGTTCGACGCCTTCCTTTAAATACCTGCCTACGGTTTCGTAGTTGCCGGATTCCCATCCGGGCATGCTCCATCCCATCGGGATGGCGCTCAGGAGAATGGTGGGATGCAGATGAGCGCCCATTTTTGCACTGCCTTCCCGGCAAGCAGTAAGAAAACAGAGCGCGCCTCCTTCATAACTGTGGGCACAAATGCCGATTGTTTTTGTTTTCATCCTGCAAAGAAACAATAATGCAGTTTGAAATCCGGAGAGTCGCCGCTATGGGGACTGTGATTCGTGTGATTTTAGTGATCGCCATGAAAGGATTCGGAACATATCTATCATCTTGTAACCCCCGTAACTTCAGTCGGGGGCCAAAAGTGTCCCCCCCCTCCCATCTAACATCTTTACAAAACATCCGCATCATAGCTCCTGGATGTTGATGCTCTGTAAAGATGTTAGATGAATAGGGTGGTGGCGCAAATTCCCCCGACTGAAGTTACGGGGGTTACAAGATGATAGATGTTTGTGTTTTATACCCAAAAAACCGAACCAATCGAAAAACCGAACCAATCGAAAAATCGAATCAATCGAAAAATCGAACCAATCGAATCAATCGAACCAATCGAACCAATCGAACCAATCGAAAAATCGAATCAATCGAAAACCGTCATCTTCCCGCTCCATGCCCCGGCCCGCCAGAAATAAACGCCGGGTTGGGGGAAAATACCGGCTTCGATGAACAGCAAGCCATCCGGAGGCAATGCCTGGCGATGCAGGAGTCGCCCCTGAACATCGCGGATTTCCACGGATTGTTCCGGCGCGGGAATTTGCAGCCAGCCTCCTTCCCGACCAAAAGGCTGGGGCCAAACTTTCGCAGCAAGGGGTTGTTCGTTCAGGTATAAACGCGGTTGCATGGCCGTGCCGCCCTGCCGGTAGGCAAGCGACGGCGTGGGCCGATTGGCCAGTCGGAAGACCGCATCGCTGCGGGTTTGTTTCATCACAACTTTAAACAAGGGCTGGGCGCCGGCAATTTCCGCTCCCTCCGGCGCATGCCAGGCAAAACCAAGCAGTCCCTCGCGGATGCGCGCAGTGCTGAAATGCTCCGGTTGCAACGCCGGATGCAGGGGAATGATTCTTTCAAAAATACCGTCGCCCGGGTCAAATTGCAGCGTGAACTGACAAGCGAGGGGCAATTCATTCGCCGAAAAAATAAATTCGGTCGTGGCGCCCCGACGCAGGCAACTGAGCGCCAGCGGCCATTCACCGACGCTGCGCTCCAGACCGGAGGTAAATTCATTGGGCGAAGCGCTGTTGTTCACATCGCCGGTTTTGATGCCGGTAAAATCGAGGCCGGTCATCGGGTCGCTCAATACCTGCACGGCAAGGGTTTCGGGAAAAGGGGCGGTAAATGGATTAAGGGGATTGGAGAATGTGTAATTCGCCGGCACAAAACGCCAGGACGTATTGTTGGCAAACGCCGTATCTACCCCGAGAATCATTTTACGCAGCAAAACGATGTCGAAGGTGGTAATGCTGTTCGACTTGTTGGCGTCGGCGGCAATCATTTTAAACGGCGAATCGAAAGGCATAGAGCCGAGGATGTGCTGCGAAATCAGCACCAGATCGTAGGTGGTCAGCCCGTTGAGCGGGTTGTCGTTGCGGTAGGGCGTCAGGGTGTAAGGCGCGCATGCCGGCACTTGTGCCACGGTGTAGGCCCCGCTTTGATCCGAATAATTCCCGTTTACCTGTACATCCACAATCCCTTCGCCTTCTGCATTGCGCACGGTTCCGGCCAGACTCAAGGCATTCGGCGCCTGTTGCACCAGCGCCGAATCGAAGGGCATCGTCCAGATACCGCGGGCAAAGGTGGCAGCCACCAGTTCTTCCCGTGCCGGATTGACTTCCAGATCAAATACCGGAATAAAAGGCATGTTGCCGCCCAGCCGACTCCATGAAGCCCCGCCGTTCAGCGTGAAATATACCCCGGCGTCGGTGGCGGCAAAAATGACCTGATCGTTTTGACCGGGTAAAATGTATAGGTCGTTGACCGGCAGTTGCGGCAGGTTGGAAGAAATGTTCAGCCAGCTCGCCCCGTTGTCGTCGGAGCGATGGATGTGCGGGATATTTTCATTGTCGCGGAAACCCGAATGGCTGACAAAAATCCGGTTGGCCTGTGTGGGTGAATAATGCACCGAAGTCACATAACGGTCGGGTAAGCCGGTGGTAATGTTCGTCCAGCCGCCGGCGGGTTCGCGGCGCCAAACATTGCCGTCGGAGGTGCCCGCGGCCAGTTTGCCGGCGGTAAGCGGCGATTCGTTGAGGGCGGAGATATTGTGAAAACGCGCGCCGTAAATGTTCCCGTCGGTCAAATCGCCTGAAATTGTTCCCCAGCCGCCGCTGCCGTCTTTGGCATAAGCCCGGTAAGTGGCGGCATACAGCCGGTTGGGCACGTGCGGACTCATAAAAAATGGCGTGTCCCAATTCGTACGGTCGGCGGTGCCCAGGGCGGTGGAGCCAAAATTCCAGGAGTCGCCGTTGTTCAGGGTTTCGTGGATGGCGCCGTTTTGGGTTTCCACCCAAAAATGTTCGGGGTCGTTGGGATCGAATGCGCAGCGGAATCCGTCGGCGGAAAAAACCGATTGCCAGCCGTTGGGATTGGCGCCACTGCCTTTCTGAATCCCGTTGTCCTGCGCGCCGGCCCAATAGGTGTCGGGTGTGTGCGGGTTAAAACTCGTGCGATAAAACTGGGTGCTGGGCAGGTTTTTGGCTTTTGTCCAGGTGGATTGTCCCGGATTGCTGCGATACACTCCGCCGTCGTTGGCCCAGTAGCGCCGACCGGAAGGGGCGAAAACGAGGTCGTGGCTGTCGGCATGTCCGCTGCCGGCATTGAACCAGCCGGTATTGCCGGCGGGTTTGCGCCACATCTGGATGGCCATGAAGTAAATTTCCTCGTCGTCGTTGGGATTGAGCCTTATTTTCCCGAAATACCAGCCAAAATCGCTGCACGCATCTTCCAGTTGGATGATATTGACGGGCGACCAGGTCGCGCCGCCGTCGGTGCTTTTGTGCAGACTGCCGGGGGTACTCAACGAATCAATATAAAGGGCATATACCTTGTTGGGGTTGGTCTGTGAGATGGCCAATCCGGTGCGTCCGTTGACGCCGGTGGGTAACCCGCCCCCGAGTTGGGCCCAGGTTTCACCGCCGTCCACACTTTTGTACACCCGTGCATGGGGGCCATAGATGACCGATTCCTGGTTGCTGCGGATGCGATCCCAGAACGAAGCAAACAACACCTGCGGTTGCGAGGGCGACATGACCAGATCGCTGGCGCCGGCCTGGTTGCTGACAAACAACACATGCTGCCAGGTTTGTCCGCCGTCGGTGCTCTTGTACACCCCGCGCTGGTTGTCGCGCACATAAGGATTGCCCATGGTGGCCGCCCAGAGCGTGTTGGGGTCGCCGGGATGAACCAGTATTTTGGACACAATGCCGGTCGGACTGTTGGGAAGGCGCGTCCAGGTATCGCTGGCGTCGGTGCTTTTGAAAATGCCGTCGCCGTTGAACACGTTGGAGGGCATATTGGGGTCGCCGGTGCCGGCATATACTACATTCGGGTTGGAGGGGTCGAAAGTGATATCGCCGATGGAAAGTTCGGAATGATCGTCGAAGACCGGGTGCCAGTTGGTGATCCCGTCCACGGTTTTAAAAATGCCGCCGCCGGCGAATCCGGCCAGCAGGGTGTTCTCATCGTCGGGTTTGACGGCCAGGGTGTTGCACCGGCCGGCTACATTCATCGGGCCTTGTTGCGACCAGGCGGGCAGGTACGTGTCGCAGCCGGCGCCGCGGGCCTGGGCAGTTTCCGTTTGCCGCAATTCCTGCAAGGTATGACGCCATCCCTGCCAGTCGAAGTCGCGGTCGGGATAAGCGCGCTGGAAAGAGAAGCAATCGTAAGGTTCGGCCTTTTCAGCCAGTCGGTCGCGCTGGGGGGTAGTGAATTTGCCACAGGCGCAGAACAGCAAAGCCGTATAAATCGGGAGGAGGGGAAAAAGACGCATATCGGAGCGGATTTCGCGGCTAAATGCCACCAAAATTGCGCCAAAATACGCGTCTGACGGATTTTGGATAGGAATAAATGACGGGACAGGGGAGTGCCGACAAAAAAAACGGCGCGTGGCCCAAGCCACACGCCGTACGAGTACTAACTGAAAATCACATGTTATTATCCACCCGTTCCTTAAATTAAAGCACTGCCACCTCCAGCGGTTCTGTGCTTTCGCCGGTCATTCCGTTGGCGCCCAGGGTGCGAAATCGAACCAGCAGATGCAACGAACTGGGCAATCCGGTGAGGACAAACTTGCGCCGGTAATAATACTGGCTGTTGTGCCAACTGTTGCCGCCGTCGAGCGAGTATTCACTGGCGTGCATCAGTCGCAGGTGGACCGGGGTGGCAAGTTGTACGCGGAGTTCGCCTTTTTTGCCCGTTGAATTGATTTTTACCACTTCAGGAACGGGCATTGCGCGCAGCATGCCGGGCGTAACACGCAGTTTCAAACCGGCGGAAATGATTTTTACATCACTGATAAGCGG
>JANRLZ010000231.1:0-5765 GCA_033762055.1 Saprospiraceae bacterium | reverse complement strand
CAGCAGCCGGGCGGCCTTGTCATTGCCTTTGGCTATGCCGAGCAAGAGCAACTCAACCGAGATATACTCGTCGCCGAAGTCCTTGAGCAGGGTTTTTGCGGCGGCAATGGATTTGTTGGCATCGTTGGTGAGATATTGTTTGTCGGCATTTTGTACTTTGGGTGTTTCCCAAACCAGTTTGTCAACTTCTTCGGTGAAACGCGCCATATTGACGCCTGCTTTTTTAAGCAGAAAATCAGTCACAGAATCATCTACTGCCAGCATTCCTTTGAGCAGGTGGGCGTTATCCACACTTTGTTGCTCGTAGCCGGCTGCAATTTGCTGGGCCTGTAAAATGGCCTCCTGGGCCTTGATCGTGAAATTATCGTAGGTCATGGTGATAAATCCGGTTTTTTGAAGTGATAATTTGGGGTGAAATGAACTTGCCTCTGCCGATCAAATTTGTTTCCAATTCTATTGGCAAGTCAGTTTTCTGAAATAATGGCAGAACCTGCCGCAAACGATAGCCATTTTGGCGGCAAGTTACAGCATACGGCTGACGGATTGACCGTCGCCCGGCATTCAATCCCCGAAACTGTGCTACTTTTGCGCCCCCTTTGTACCTCCACCACCCAACCGGTATGCTGCTTACCCCCGATCAGAATTTTCCCGACCCTTTCCCCAGAGGTGCTGTACTGCTGGTAGACAAACCAGTAGCCTGGACCTCTTTCGATGTGGTAAACAAGGCGCGATACATTTTATCACGCCGCCTGGGACAAAAAAAACTCAAAGTAGGCCATGCCGGCACCCTCGACCCATTAGCTACCGGTTTGTTGATTCTTTGCGTAGGGGATCAAACCAAACAAATCGAGTCGTACCAGGCTATGCCAAAAACCTATACCGGCACGTTTACATTTGGCGCGACAACTGCTTCGTTCGATCTTGAAAAAGCGCCTGATTCTTTCTTCCCGGTAGCGCACATTACTAAGGATCTACTGGAACAAACCCGCCTTCAATTCATTGGCGACATCCTGCAAGTGCCTCCCGTTTTCTCTGCGGTAAAAAAGGATGGCCGCCGGCTGTACAAAAACGCCCGAACCGGCGAGGAGGTGGAACTGCCACACCGGTCGGTGACTATATCTGAATTTGAATTAATCGGTGATTTGCGCCCGGTGCCTTCAGGCGCTGCACCGGCGACCGTCATCAGCAAGAAGGGAGCGCCGATCATGCTGCACCCGGATTATCCCGAAGGGTTGCAGATTGACTTTCGAGTCACTTGCAGTAAAGGCACTTATATCCGCTCACTGGCCCAGGATTTCGGACAGGCACTGGGCTCCGGCGCTTACCTGAGCCGGCTGCGCCGTACGGCTTCCGGCGGATTTTCCGTGGAGGACGCGTGGACGGTGGATGATTTGGAAAGGATGCGGGATGAAGGATGAAGGATGAGGGATGAAGGATGCCTTTATCTATGGTCATATATCTCCCCTTTGCACGCTTTTAATGTATTCATCAGCAAGGAAGTTACGGTCATCAGTCCCACGCCGCCGGGCACGGGGGTGATGTAACTGCACCGGGGCGCCACAGCGGCAAAATCCACATCCCCGGCGATGCGGAAACCTGTTTTTTTACTTTCGTCGGGAATGCGGTTGATCCCCACGTCAATGACGACGGCGCCTTCTTTGACCCAGTCGCCCTTCACAAATTCGGGAATACCGATGGCGGCCACCACAATATCAGCGCGGCGCACTTCGGCGGGCAGGTCGCGGGTGCGCGAATGCGCGAGCGTTACGGTGCAATCGCCGGGATAGCCCTTTCGAGACAGCAGGATGCTCATCGGAGTGCCCACAATATTGCTGCGCCCGATCACGACGCAGTGTTTTCCGGCGGTTTCAATTTTGTACCGGCGCAACATTTCCATAATACCCATGGGGGTGGCGGGCAAAAACGCCGGCAAACCCTGCGCCATGCGGCCGAAATTGACAGGATGGAAACCATCTACATCTTTTTCGGGCAAAATGGCCAGCGTAACCGCTTCTTCATCAATGTGTTTGGGCAAGGGCAACTGCACGATAAACCCATCCACATCCGGATCTTCATTGAGCTGTCTGACCACATCCAGCAATTCCGTCTGTGTCACATCCGCATCGCGACGAATCAGCGTACTTTTGAACCCTGCCTGTTCGCAGGACTTGATTTTGGAGGAAACGTACACCTGACTGGCCGGATTTTCGCCGACCAGAATAGCCGCCAGATGGGGTATTTTTCCTCCTTTTTGCCGGATTTGTTCGACTTCGGCAGCCAGTTCGGATTTGATTTGTTCGGAAAGGAGTTTACCGTCGAGAAGTTGCATGGGTTAACAGGTTCAGACTTTTTTACCGGGCATTTGGGCGTCTACTTTGCGAACGTCGTTTTGCCGCATTTTTATCACATTGATGTAATCGCGCGCTTTTTTGTTGCCGTACTGCGTCCAGGCTTTTTGCGCCCAATCGAGCGCAATATCGAGGTTTCCATTGATTTCCGATGCCAATGCCATGTTGTATGCGGCGCGTCCGGCGGCTTTTTTGTTGTTGCCCGACATGGCGATGACTTTTTTCCAGATTTGGGTGGCTTTTTCGATATCACGGCTTGCCAGATGTCGCGAAGCCTGTTTCATCTGGGATTTGTAGCCTTTTGCTTTGTGGTAGTAATTGCGGCTGACATTGACATAAATCGGTGCAATACGCGCGCCGTATTCAATACCAACATTATAGGCCACATCGCGGGTTACGTTCAACTGTGAGGGCAGATTATTGATGGCGGCGCGTTCGGTATTGCCGCTGCCATTGCGTTCGAGATAGTCGTCGGTGACGTATTCGTCGAGAATGATCCGGGTTTTCGGGTCGTACAGTCGCCAGCCGATACGCACGCTGGTACGTTGCAGCGAGCGATAAGTGGTTACGGTATATTTTTTTCCTGCCTTATCCTTGCGGGTTTCATTGACAGCGCGTGTGCTTTGCGAGTTATCGGAATCAAAAGATTCAATGGTAACCAAAGCGGAGGTTCCGTAGTCCTGGCAAATTTTACTCACTTCCGGCCAATCCAGCGGAGGCGGCATTCTTCCGCCTGATTTGCTGCCGTCCATCTCAATGCCGGTATTTTTTATGGAAAAACGAGGCGTGCGTGTCAGGGCATTGGCCAGTCCGTCAACCGCTGTCTGGCGACTTCGGCGGTCTTGCCCGATTTGTTCGCCGGTGAGCAGTCCTTCAAAAAAATTGGCCCATCCGTTGGAAGGTTTGCTCCGATCCACGATGGCGACGGTGGTAATATGTTCGGGCAGGGTAATTTGTGCGGGTTGAAGTATCCGCAACGAAGTGCTACGCATACAGGAACCCAGTCCCAGCACAAGCAAAAGAAGAAGATGAAAAAAGGAAGATCGCAACATAATCGGGTAGGGGTTGATGATTGGAATTGGCGCAAAAATACACCGCGCTATAATGCAGCGATCTGATTTTATGTGAACATGTTCAAGCATTATGATAAGGTTCATTGCGCAGGATGGTCATAGCGCGATAGAGTTGTTCGAGGAAAAAAAGGCGCACCATCTGGTGGCTGAAGGTTAGTTTCGACAAGGCGAGACTTTCATTTGCTCGTTCGTAGATTTCAGGTGAAAATCCAAAGGCGCCACCAATCAAAAAGATCAGCCGTCTTCTCGACTGACCGAGGCGTTTTTCCAGCCAGTTCGACAATTCTACCGAAGTAAACTGCTGCCCACGTTCATCCAGCAACACGAGGTAATCGTCGGGGTTTAATTTGGAAAGTATCATTTTGCCTTCTTCCTTGACCAGCCATTGACTGTCAGGCGATTTGGCTTTAACATCGGGCAACAGGAGCGAACCGAAAGGCAAATAGTTACGCAGGCGCTTTTCGAAGATTGCCATGCCTTCTTCGAGGTATTTTTCATTCGTTTTTCCAATGGCCCAAAGTTCAATTTTCATAAGAAACGATTTTATAGCCACGCTTGAGGCTAAGAAACTTGGTGTTTTTTAAGCATTTTCCCGTCGGAATTCCTACGGGAAAATGCTACCCGCCGTGTATATGCTTGCCGCCGGTCCAGCCATGATCGGCCAGGAGTTGTTGGCCGGTGTCGCGAGCGGGGGCTTCGAGCGAGGTGCCCATACTGTCGTTCCAGCGATTGAGGTAACCAAAGAGGGCAATCACTCCCATCATTTCCACAATTTCACCTTCATTCCAGTGTTTGCGCAATCGCCTTACGATAAGGTCATCTACGCCATTGGGTATGGTGGAAGCGGCGATGGCAAAATCGAGCGCAGCGCGTTCGGCTTCGTTAAATGCAGGGTGTTCGCGAAATTCCCACACATGTGCCAGGCGATCAGCCGTTGCGCCATATCGCTCGGCAGCGCGGATGGTGTGCGCCTGGCAATACTGACAACCGGCGGTCAGTGAAGACAGATACCCCATCAATCGTTTTAACTCACTGGTCACCCGACCCCGATTGTCCATGACGGCTTTGTTCAATTCAATAAAAGCCCGCGCAATCGCCGGCCGGTGCTGCATGGTGAGTACGGAGTTGGGGCAAAACCCCAGGGTTTCGTTAAAAAACCGAGCCAATTCAGCTACTTCAGCGTCGTGGTCGGGCGGCAAAGGAGAAACAAGTAACATTTTTAATAATGATGAATGATAAATGATGAATGATGAATGTTTGCACCTTCCAAAATTCATCATTTATCCTTCATCCTTCATCCTTCATCCTTCATCCTTCATCCTTCATCCTTCATCCTTCATCCTTCATTATTTGCCTATTCCGGTAAGACCAATTCAAATTCTACCCGGCGGTTTTGGGCGCGACCGGCAGCGGTTTTATTGTCGGCAACAGGCTGTGTTTCACCGAAGCCTTTCGCTTTAAGGCGCGTTTTGGCGATGCCTTTTGCTGCAAGAAAATCAGCGCATGCCTGGGCCCGCTTTTCCGACAAAATCCGGTTGGATTCGTCTTTGCCCTGACTGTCGGTATGCCCCTCGATATTCAGAATATAGTACGGATAACGCGTCAAAATGTCCGCAATATCGCCCAGTATTTTGTTTGACTCCGATTTCAACACCGCTTTACCGGTTTCGAATTTTACCGCTTTAACGGCCAGTTCCAGTTTTTCCCGGTCTTTCTTTTCCACTACCGGGCACCCGCGATTGTCCTTCGGCCCCGGTGTGTTCGGACACGGATCCAGTTTGTCTTCCACACCATCGCTATCGCTGTCCGGACAACCTTTAAATTCAGCCAATCCCTTTACGAGCAGGCAGGCGTCCAGTTTGTCTTCAATTCCGTCGCCATCGGTATCGCGTACCGGACAACCATAATAATATTCCGCCGGCCCTTTTTCATTGGGACAGGCATCCAGTTTATCTTCTATACCGTCGCCGTCGGTATCCGGACAACCGTTAAATTGTGCGACACCCGCCACGGTTTTACAGGAGTCGGCCCGATCTTCAATTCCGTCGCTATCGGTATCCGGACACCCCTGAAATTGTGGCAAGCCCGGCACCGTGAGACACTGGTCGTCTACGTCCGGCACCCCGTCTTCATCGGCATCTTTAATCGGACAGCCGGCCAGGGCGCGAATGCCTTTTTTGTGCGGACAATCGTCTTCCCGATCTGCCACGCCATCATGGTCAATGTCCGGGCAACCATTGGTCATTTTTGGACCGGGGATATCGGGACATTTGTCTTTACTGTCAGGCGTGCCATCGCGGTCGCGGTCATTGGTTGACAACCGGATTCCCAACGTAATGCCGCC
>JANRLZ010000230.1:0-18528 GCA_033762055.1 Saprospiraceae bacterium | reverse complement strand
ATGACCGGGCGTATGGTGCTGCAAGGCGCACTGGCCGAATTGCGGGGTAATACGCGGATCGAACTGGATACAAGAAATTGGCAACCAGGTATTTACGGTTTGCAAATTCGCGCACAAAGCGCTTTTCTGCAAGGAAAAATAATGAAATTGTAAGCATGGTTTTGTCGGAGGAATCCTGGCGCCTGCATGCTGATGCCGCCATAGGATGGCTGGAAAAAAGTCTGGCAGCCACCGGCTTTCACGGCTCCTCACATAGTTGGCATCCGTTGTTTGGCTGGGAGAAAGCCTACCCGGAAACAACCGGCTATCTCATCGAAACCCTGCGTCAATACGCTGATTTTCGACAGGAAGCGCGCCTGCATGCACTGGCAGACGGCTGTGAACGATGGCTGGAAAAGATTCAGTTGCCCTCCGGCGCTTTCGCCGGATTGCTCGCCGGAAACCGCTCGCCCAGCGTATTTAATACCAGTCAGATATTGTTTGGGCTTGACCCTGAGGGAAAGGCCGCACAAAAAGCGGTAGCCTGGCTGCTGGATATGCAGGAAGCCGATGGCTTATGGAAAAAAGCCGCCTTTGTTCCCGGTTTCGTACCCAGTTATTACACACGGGCGGTATGGGCGGTATTAAGAAGCCGGGCAACAAGCGCCGAAATGATGCGCTACGCTTTGCATCAATATGCAAAGCGATTTTTACCCAATGGCGCAGTGCGCGACTGGGGATTCAGATCCGGAGAAGCGGCATTTACACACACGATTGCTTACACCCTTGAAGGGTTTTGGGAGGCTGCGCTGTGGTTAAATGAGCCTGAAATTTTGGAAAAAACCCTGTACAGCCTGGAAACCTTGCTGGAAGTGCGTCAAAAAGCCGGCGCCCGCACGGCAGGCCGTTACGACGAAACCTGGAAGGGCGATTACCGCTTTGTCTGCGTCACAGGAAACTGCCAGTTGAGTATCCTTTGCCACAAGATCTGGGCGCATACAGGCGATGCGCGCTGGGCGCATGCTGCTGCCGATTTTTTTATGGAAATTTGTTCTGCGCATCAAATCAGAGTGAACCATCGGGCATTTGGCGCGTTACCCGGTTCAGTGCCTTTTCGGGGCGCCTATCTCCCTTTTCGCTATCCGAATTGGGCCGCCAAATTTTTTCTCGACGCGCTATTGCGTCTTCGAACCTTGCCTTTTTGAAAACCGTCTTTTGTTGTGAAAAAAACTGTGCCGACCATTGACACCGCCCCGCTCAAAGAAGGATTGGATTATTACATCGAAAACGGATTTTGGGTTTTTACTGCCCACTATCTGCAAAAACGCGGCTATTGCTGTGGCAGTGGTTGTCGCCATTGCCCTTACCGGAAAAACAAAGAAGGAAAGCTAATGAGGAATGATAAAGGATGAATGATGAATTTTACATCCCCTCACCCCTCACCCCTCATCCTTCGCCTAACGCTTGTATTCAAGCCGTTTTTATCGAAAAAAGACTTGCTTCATTCTTCTTTTTGCAGTTTTGCGGAGAAAATCCAGTTTCAATGTACCATATCATACACCTCCCCTCCTCCCTGAAACCGCTGTTATTTATTCCCGTTTTGCTCCAGATGGCTTTGCCGGCTTCCACGCAAAATCGCCCTTCATTCGATTCAGAGACCTTAAAAACATTGCATGTGCGCAATATCGGCCCGGGCGCCATGTCGGGCCGTATCACTGCCATTGCTGTTGACCCTGTTCATCCGGAAGTCATTTATGCCGGAGCGGCTTCCGGCGGCTTGTGGCGCAGCAAAAGCGGCGGCACCGCCTGGGAACCGATATTCGACAAAGCGCCCACTCAAAGCATCGGCAGTATTGCCATCAACCCGCGCAATCCTGATGAAATCTGGGTGGGAACCGGCGAGGGCAACCCCCGCAACTCGCAAAACTTCGGCCAGGGAATTTTTAAAACCATCAATGGCGGCAAAGACTGGGTGAACATGGGCCTTACCCAAACCCATACCATTCACCGCGTCGTGCTGCATCGCGACAACCCGGATGTGGTGTTTGCCGCATCGCAAGGCTCTACCTACGGTCCAACAGAAGAACGTGGCGTTTTTAAAAGCACCGACGGTGGCAAAACCTGGCGAAAAACGCTGTTTGTAAACAACCTCACCGGCTGCGCCGATCTGGTGGCCGATCCGCAGAATCCAAATAAACTTTATGCCGCCATGTGGGAATACCAGCGCTGGCCCTGGTTTTTCAAAAGCGGCGGAAAAGGCTCCGGTTTATATGTCAGTTACGACGCCGGCGAAACCTGGGAAAAACGCAGTGACAAAGACGGATTGCCGGAAGGGGATTTGGGCCGGATCGGCCTGGCGGTCGCCAAAAGCAATCCCGACATCGTATACGCGCTCGTGGAGGCCAAGGAAAATGCCCTTTACAAAAGTACCGATGGCGGTAAAAAATGGCAAAAAATGGCCGACAAAGGCCAGGGTGACCGACCATTTTATTATTCGGAAATTTATGTAGACCCGAAAAATGAAAACCGGGTTTATTCCATTTTTACCTTCATCTCGCGCAGCGAAGACGGTGGCAAATCCTTCTCCACCTGGGCCGGCTGGACCATCCACCCCGATCATCACGCTTTCTGGATCAGCCCCGACAATCCGAATTACATCATCAATGGCAACGACGGGGGCTTGAACATCACCCACGACGGCGGCAAGACCTGGCGATATGCCGAAAATATTCCCGTCGGTCAATTTTACCATGTCGAAACCGACAATGAATGGCCCTATCAGGTATATGGCGGGTTACAAGACAACGGCTCATGGGTAGGTCCATCTGCCGTATGGAAATCAGGCGGAATCCGGAATTCCGACTGGCAGGAAGTGTATTTTGGCGACGGGTTTGAAACCATGCCCCGCAAAGACGACACCCGTTATGTATTTGCCCAGTCGCAAGGTGGCGAATTGGGGTTGATAGATCGCAAAACCGGTGAAACCCGCTATTTGAAACCCCTGCACCCCGATGGTAAGACCAAACTGCGTTTCAACTGGAATGCTGCCCTGGCACAAGATCCGCATCGCCCGCAGGCTATTTATTTTGGCTCCCAATATGTGCATTATTCAACTGATTTGGGGCAAAACTGGCAAATCATCAGTCCCGACCTGACGACCAACGACACCTCTAAAATGCACCAGGATGTGTCGGGCGGATTGACCTTTGATGCGACCAATGCGGAAAACCATTGTACCATCATCGCAATCAACCCCTCTCCCGTGCAACGCGATGTGGTGTGGGTTGGCACCGACGACGGCAATGTACAACTCACCCGCGACGGGGGTAAAACATGGGAAAACTTTGCCAAAGACCTGCCCGATGCCCCCAGGAACGCCTGGATTCCGGCTCTGGAGGCTTCTCCGCACAACGCAGCGGAAGCCTTTGCGGTGTTGAACAATTACCGCCAGAACGACTGGCAACCCTACCTCTATCACACCACCGATTATGGCAAAAAATGGAAACGCCTGGCTTCGCCCAAAAACGTGACAGGTTTTTGTTTGTCGGTCGTGCAGGATACCGAGGCGCCGAATCTGTTGTTTCTGGGTACCGATCAGGGCCTGTATGTTTCCATCAATTATGGAGAAAGTTGGGTAAAATTCCCCGGCGAAAGTTTTCCCTCCGTACCGGTTTACGACATGAAAATCCAGCAGCGCGACGGTGATCTGGTCATCGGCACCTTCGGCCGCGGTATCTGGATACTCGACAACCTGTCGCCTTTGCGTACACTTGCCAAAACCGGCGCCGTGATGCTCGATCAACCTTTCAAACTTATGGCAGCACAGCCGGGTATTCTCGCTGAATACCGTTCATTCGACGGACCTCGTTTTGCGGTTGATGCCACTTACGAGGGTGAAAACAAGGGGACGGCTGTTCGTGTGCCGGTTTGGGTGAAACCCGGGATCAAAAAAGCGGAAAAACCGGGGGAGAAAAAAGAGGCGGAAAAACCGGACGACAAACCCAAAAAGCCGGAAAGCAAAGGCAAAGCGGGCGGCGATGCCAAAAAGAAAGAAAAGGCAACCATTACCGTATTGTCCATGACGGGCGACACCTTGCGCCGGTATAAAACAGAACTGGATTCCGCGTTCTCCAGCAGTATCTGGTGGGGGATGGATACAAAAGGCGTGCGCTTCCCTTCCAAAAACGACCCGCCCGCCGATCAACTCGAACCCTGGGGCGGTCCGCAAGTCGGCCCTGGCGATTACTGGATCAAGGCGGAATATATGGGGTATCGCGACTCGGTGCAGGTGAAAGTACTGGACGACCCTCGCCTCAATATTGCCGCTGCCGACCGGGAGGCAAAGACGGCAGCCTTCCGCGAGTTGTTCAAAACCGTTGAGCGTGCCAACAAAGCCTATGAACGACTGAAGGAAGCCGAAAAAACAATTGGCCTGGTGGAAAGCCAGTTTGTCAACGTGCCGGATAGCTTGAAAAAAGACATCAACAAACTCGGCGGCGCCCTGAAGGATTCAATCGGCGTATTGAAAGAAAAATTCTTCCAGCACAAGGAGGTCAAAGGTATTCAGCGCAATCCGGATGTTTTGAACGCCTATTTTTTCCGGGCACAGGAATACATCGGAGGTGGCCGTGGCGCGCCGAATGCCGTGGCGCAGACCGCTATTGGTATTGCCAAAAGCGAAGCGGATGCCGTCATCGAAAAAGTGAATGCTTTGTTTGATACTCAGTGGAAAGATTATCGCGCGAAAGTGGAAGCCGTTCAATATTCGCTGTTCAAAAATTTTGAACGGTTGTAGCGCTGCAAGTCGTAATTCGTTTACAAAAGCGCCTTTTTTCTCCAATTATAGAGAGGAAAGGCGCTTTTTTATTTGGTTCAATGATCCCCCTGCTAAAATTCAGATTTGACTAAAATTAGCAAATCGAAAAAAAATTGATTTTTTTTATCCGATTTGAAAACCTCAGGCGTGGCATTCTGTTTAATGTTTGATTTGTAAAAATTAAACAAAATTGCTCAATCAAAAACAAAACTTTCGAACAATGATTCGCCTTGCCACATTCGCACTCTTTTCTCTCGCCCTGATGACGGGCTTCATTGCCTGCCAAAAAGACCAGATCAACGAACTTCAACCGGCTGGTAACGACCTGGTCGCTGCCGATCGCAACAACACCATCGTTGACATTGCACTTTCCAATCCTGACTTCAGCATTCTCGTGGCTGCGGTGGTAAAAACCAATACCGTCGGCTTTTTCAGCAACGCATCGTTGAACGGCACCGTATTCGCCCCGACCAATGCCGCTTTTGCCCAGTTGCCGGCCCCGTTCAACAGCGAGGCAGGCATCAACAGCATTACCAGTGCCAAGGACATCAAGTTCCTGACGCAGGTATTGCGTTATCACACCGTACTTGGCAAGCGCAATGCCGCACAATTGCCCAACGGCGCATACAACACCTACAAAACCGCCACGACACCTAATGACAACCAGTTGTTCGTGAGCCGTAGCATCAACAATGAAGTGATCATCAACGGCAACACCAAGGTGGTAGCTGCCGATGTGCAGGCCAGCAACGGTGTCATCCACGTAATTGACAAAGTGCTGTTCTACCCGACGCAGGATGTGGCGCAAATTGCCATTGCAAACGGTAACTTTACCGCACTGGTTGCTGCACTCAACAAAACGGGCCTGACCAACACCCTGATGTCGCCCACAACCAATGTAACTGTATTTGCACCGACCGATGCAGCATTCGCGCAGTTGCCTGCACCGCTCAACAATGCGGCCAACATTCGCGGCATTACCGATCAGGCAACTATTAACACGCTGCGTACCGTATTGCTTTATCACGTTCTGGGCGGCCGGGTATTCTCTGCCGATCTCCGTGAGGGTATTTCTGTACCTATGCTGGCTGGTGGCAACACCCTGATTACCCTTGCCGGCGGCCCCAAAGTAAAAGGTACGGGCAACGCTGCAGGTTCCAACATCGTACTTACCGACCTGCTTGCCCGCAATGGCACCATCCACGTGATTGACAATGTACTGCTCCCGTAAACAAGGTAATAACACAAAGACTACGTCGTTTTCCTACCATATTTATACGTCGTCGGCTGAATTACAGCCGGCGGCGTATTTTTTTGGATGCATTTGCCTTCAAGTGCGTGAAAAGACCGTTCTTTGCGACGCATCATAGCCGTTCATTTATATTTTCCTTTTTACCCGTTTGAATTGTCGCCGAAGAGAAAACAACGCCTTGAATCGAGTGCTTACATCCTTTTACTGAAATGTTTCCTTAGTTCTTTTTTTACCACATGTCTGATAGTACCAAGAAGTTAACCCGTATAGGTGTATTTTACGACGGCAATTACTTCCTTCATGTTTCCAACTACTATGCGTATCATCACGAACGACGCGGCCGACTGAGCATTGCGGGTTTGCATGATTTTATTCGCTATAAGGTAGCCGAGGAAGAGTCGAAGGAGATGCATCTTTGCCAAATCGTTGATGCACACTATTTTAGAGGCCGCCTGTCGGCCCAGGAGGCCAGCAACGAAGGCAATCGCCTTTTTTACGATCGCCTTTTCGACGACATATTAATGATGGAAGGCGTGACGACCCATTACTTGCCGGTTCGCACCTCTTTTCACGGACAGCGCCAGGAGCGTGGCATTGATGTCTGGATGGCGCTCGAAGCGTTTGAACTGGCACTGCACAAACAATTCGATGTACTGGTTTTGATCGCCTCCGATGGCGATTTTATGCCGCTGGTGCGGAAATTACATACCCTTGGCGTTCGTGTGATGCTGTTTGCCTGGGATTACGATTTCTACGACGAGGAAGGCCGTCGCCGCAGCACGGTTACCTCGCAGGCGCTTTGGGAAGAAGTCACCTATCCCCTGGCCATGCAGGATGTCATCTCCGAGGACAATGACCCGCAATTTCCGGTGAGCCGCCTGTTTGTCGAACGCAAACGCAATCCGCTGGGTACGGCGCCCGGAGAAGAGCCCGTTCCGGTAGGCGAAGAAGGGGAAGTAAAAAAGAGTACGGTGTTCAGTTTGAAAGACGGTTATGGATTTATCAACTATCCGCAAACCAACAACCTGTTCTTCCACTTTTCTTTCCTGATAGATACCGATTTTAACGACCTTCGGGAAGGCGATCTGGTAGAATTTACCCTGAGCAAAAACGATCGAGGCGAACCCATTGCCCGCAACGTGCGACTCATCAAGTAACCCGTCCATGCAGGTCGTTCCGGCACAAATGGCTGACAGGGAAGCGCTTCGGGCTTTTGCCGAATACACGTTTCGTGCAGCGTTTCAGGCATCGAACGATCCGCTTCGATTTGAGCAATATTGTTCGGAGGCTTTTTCCTCCGAACAATTTGCCCGCGAAATGGCGCATCCCGAATCTGCCTTTTGGCTGATCCGCGACGGCGATGCCATGGTGGCCTATCTCAAACTCAATTTCGACCGGCATCCCTCTGAGTTAAACAGCCGGAATACCGTTCAGGTGGAGCGACTCTACGTGGCGCCCGCCATGCAAGGCCGTAAAATCGGCGAAAAACTGCTGGACTTTGCCCTCGAACAAGCCCGAAATCGCCGTGCTGAATGGGTCTGGCTGAGCGTGTGGCAGGAAAACCCGCCGGCCGTCCGATTCTACGAACGCTGCGGCTATTCGATCTTTGGCACCAAGGTGTTTGTCCTCGGCGACGAAGTGCAAACCGACTGGATGATGGGAAAAAGAGTGGGGTACGAGTAGGTGATTAATCCCGAATATGCGCCAGCCGCGCATGCTGATACTTTTCCTGTTGCAGGGTTTTTCGCACCGATTTGGCGGTTTCACGCGGCCCGGTGTCGGCAGTCATTTTGACTAACCAGTCGGGTACACCTTCGGCTGAATCGGTCGCAATTTGCTGCTCAACATACACCCAGCCGTCGTCGCCGGGGATAAAAATCCATCGGGTGGTGGTGTTTTTGATGCGTACAATTCCCGCATTTTCAGGCAGGTAAGCAGGGTAGGGGGTGTTGGTAATGGTAAGCCGCCGCGATTCAGGATCCTGTTCCATTTTACTGTGCAGAATAATGTCCCGGTCATCCAGGGGCCAGGGAAAATCGTAACGGGCATAATACCACAATTCGGTGGGCGAATTTCTTTGCAGCAGCCGCGACTGACTGAGTTTATAGCCCCACAATTTGTAATTATCCACGTCGGCAAACAGGGTTGCAATGCCCGAAAGCGGCGCTTTTACCGAGGTAGACAGTTTGATATGCAGCAGTCCCGGCGATTTTTTGTGGTAAATTTTAATGCCGTCTTTTTCACCTTTGAATTGCCAGTCATCCTGGGCATTCAAGGAAAGGAAGGACATTGCCAGACCCAGCAAAAACCATGTTTTCATCGTGAAATTCATTAGATAGAATGCAAAATTAAAAGAAATCAGCATTCCTCCTCGCGTTCCGCCGAAGTATGCCGAATCCCTTTGTTACCCAGTTCGATCACTTGCAGGTCGGATATTTTCCCGTTTTCCACCTCAAAACGCACCAGAGTTTTCACTTTGTGCCAACCCTCCAGTCCGCAGGCGCCCGGATTGATATGTAAAAACCCCAGCGTTTTATCGGGTATTACCTTCAAAATATGCGAATGTCCGCTGATAAACAGTCCGCCCGTCGGTGGATCGGCGCGAAGCAGTTTTCCCACCCGCGGCTCGTATCGCCCCGGATAACCACCGATATGGGTCATAAAAACAGGCAAACCTTCGCACTCAAATCGCAGATCCAGCGGCATTTCCGCTCTGATCACAGCGCCGTCTATGTTGCCGTAAACACCCCGCAGGGGTTTGAATGCCCGCAAGGTTTCCAGCACCGTTGGATTGCCAAAATCACCGGCATGCCACACTTCATCGCATTCGGCAAAGTAGTCGAATACCCGCGGATCGAGATGGGAATGGGTGTCGGATAAAAGGCCTATTTTCATGACGGTGGACGGCTTACGGTGGACGGCTTACGGTGGATGGTTTACGGTGGACGGCTTACGGTGGACGGCTTACGGTGGACGGCTTACGGTGGACGGCCTACGGTGGATGGTTTACGGTGGACGGCTTACGGTGGACGGCCTACGGTGGACGGCTTACGGTGGACGGCTTACGGTGGACGGCTTACGGTGGACGGCCTACGGTGGACGGCCTACGGTGGACGGCTTACGGTGGACGGCTTACGGTGGACGGCTTACGGTGGACGGCTTACGGTGGACGGCTTACGATGGACGGCTTACGGTGGACGGCTTACGGTGGACGGGGTTATTTCTTTTTTAGGAGAAACATATAAACCGGCAAGTGGTCGCTGTATCCGTTGATAAAAATATCGCCGACGTAGGTGCGGAAGGGGTAGCCACGGAAGGCGCCTTCGGTTTGGAGCAACCAGGGCTGGCGATAGATATGGGCGTTGTACAATTGCCAGCCACCGGCTTGCTTGTTGACCAAACCTTTCGACACGATCATCTGATCGAACAAATCCCAGGAGTCGCGGTAGGCCAGGGTGCCGCTGCCATTTTTATACATGTCGTACATGGGGTTGTAAAGTTCGTCGGTTTTCAGGTTGTCGGCACTGCGGCGGGCTTTTAATACCTGTGTAAGGCTTTTGTTGTCGGGGTCGTCGTTGAGGTCGCCCATGATGATAATTTTGGCATTGGGATCGGTGGTGGTCAAGCTGTCGGCGAGGTGTTTACAGACGCTTGCTGCCGCAGCGCGCGCCCAGGCAGAGGCTGCTTCTCCACCACGGCGCGAAGGCCAATGCCCCACCAGGACATGTAAAATATCGCCATCGAAGTTACCGGTTACGTGCAAAATATCGCGCGTATAATCCACCACGCCTGTTTTCGGGTCTTTGAGCGGGACCGGTACGGACTGGCTGCCGGTTACCTGGAAATATTTGGGCTGATAGATCAACCCTACGTCTATACCGCGTTCATCCGGCGAATCGTAATGCACGATTTTATAATTGCGGCTTTTTAGCGCCGGCTGTGCAACCAGATCTTCAAGTACCTTGCTGTTTTCAATCTCTGAAACGCCGAGGATACTCACCCCGTCAGGGGTAAGCTCGGTAGCCAGTTGGCTGATAACCTTGGCCATATTGGCCTGTTTGGACAAGTATTTGGGCGTATCCCACAGTAAACGGCCTTGTGGTAAAAAATCGGCATCGTTGGTGGTGGGTGAATCAATGGTATCAAACAGGTTTTCGAGGTTGTAAAAACCGATAGAGGCTACTTTGTACTGGTCGCCCGGCTGCGCGCCGATTGTTCCGGGAGTGATATAAAGGACCAGGGCGCAAAGTGCCGAAAAAAATGAAAAGGCTGTCTTATTCATGGGAATTTGCAAATATTTGCCGCAAAGGAACATCATTTTTGGGAGATTATGTCCGTATCCAGCACCTCGAAAACCGCCAAAAAATGACCTTGCCCCACCCCCTCTGCTGCCCGTCTGAAATACCGGCGGTTAATGACGCCGTAGTCATCTCTTCGAACTTCAACAAATTTGAAAAATAATGAAACAATACCGCGTTTTACTCCTGCTTATTGCCTTTTTACCCGCTTGTTCCGGAGGTAAAAAAGCCCTTGTCGGCGATGCATGGATGGTCAAATCCATCCAGCGCTTCGATGATTACAACCCGATTCTGGAACCCAGTTCACGCCCGGAATACTATTGCCCCATTCGAAAAAAACGCGTTGAATGGGAAGAAAAATCGGTGTTTAACCCCGCTGCCGTCGTAAAAGACGGGCGTGTTTGGTTGCTCTACCGGGCGCAGGACAAACACGGCACTTCGCGCATTGGTTTGGCCAACAGCCGCGACGGACTGGAGTTTCGCAAAAATGCGGTGCCGGTGTTACGGCCCGATCACGATACCATGAAGGATTTTGAATGGGAAGGAGGCTGCGAAGATCCGCGGGTGGTGCAGCGCGACGACGGATTGTATGTGATGACCTACACCGCCTACGACAGCAAAACGGCCCGTCTGTGCCTTGCCACCTCACGTGATCTGGTAAGCTGGGAAAAACACGGGCCGCTGTTTACCGACCGAAAATACCGCGATTTGCGGTCAAAATCGGGCGCCATCGTGTGCGAACGCGACGGCAACAAGATCGTGGCGCGCAAAGTGAAAGGCAAATACTGGATGTACTGGGGCGATACGGATCTGTTCATGGCTTATTCCGACGACCTTGTTTCCTGGCGACCGATGGAGGATAAAAAAGGCAATCTCTCCCGCGTGATGATGCCGCGAGCGGGGTATTTCGACAGCCGGCTGGTAGAGCCCGGCCCATTTGCCTTGTTGCGGAAAGAGGGTATTTTATTGCTTTACAACAGCGCCAACAGCGCCAGTAATGGCGATAAAACCCTGGGCGCCGACACGTATTCGGTCGGTCAAGCTTTGTTCTCATCCAAAAATCCCTGGGAACTGCGGGCACGTTCGGACAAGTATTTACTGACGCCCGAACACGATTATGAGCGGGAAGGCCAGGTCGCCAATGTATGTTTTCTGGAAGGCATGGCCTGGGTCAACGGCCGCTGGCTGCTATATTATGGCGCCGGCGATTCTAAGATTGCCGTGGCGGAATGGAAGGAATGAGGCTCCAAATAATTGTCGGATCAAGCGCCTTGAAACAGGCTTGCATAGAATATTACACGGCTTGCATGGTTCAAATCGGTAAAAAATTCAGCAGATAGCCCCGGATCATACAGGAATTTTTCATCAAACAGGTTCAAAAAACCGAATTTAACCTACCTTTGCGGCGCTTTTCAAGCGGGCGCACGGATACGGCGTCGTTCTTCACACACAAAATCAATTTCAATTCAACATGGCAACGACGGCAGACATCCGCAACGGCATGTGCATCGAACACAACAACGACATCGTCAAGATCATTGACTTCTCCAAATTCCAGGTAGGCCGCGGCAGCGGCAAGGTTTGGACCAAACTCAAAAGCACCACCAGCGGTCGCGTTGTCGAGTTCACGTTCAACAGCGGCGCAACCGTGAATGAAGTGCGCGTAGAACGCCGCAAATTCCAGTACCTCTACCCGGAAGACGGCGGCTTCGCCCTCATGAACCAGGAAACTTTCGACCAGATTTCCATCCCCAACGATATGGTGGATAATGGCCAGTTCCTCAAGGAAGGCGATATCGTGGACGTACTCTATCACTCCGCCAAAGACACCATCCTTTCCGTGGAATTGCCGCAGACGGTCGTTCTCCAGATCACCTACTGCGAGCCGGGCCTTCGCGGCGATACCGCTACCAACACCCTCAAGCCCGCTACCGTTGAAACCGGCGCCGAAGTCCGCGTGCCGCTCTTCTGCGACCAGGGTGATTTTATCAAAATTGACACCAGCACCGGCGCTTACATGGAGCGCGTGAAAAAATAAGCGGCTCCCGCTATTTACGCAACGAGGCTGTCCAAACCACAACCGGTTAGACAGCCTCGTTTTTTTGTGCATGGATGCCTGAGTCCGGGCTTACACCACTTTCGGCGCCAGCATTTTATACAACACCGGCGTCACAATACGCGACAAAAGGGTGCTCGAGATCAAACCGCCGATAAGAACATAAGCCAGGGGCGAATACAAGGGGTTTTCCTCCACGGCTATCGGCAACAAACCGCCGATGGCCGTCAGTGAGGTGAGCAAAATGGGAACAAATCGAATCTCCCCGGCTTCCTGAATCGCATCGTCGAGCGCCTTGCCCTCGCTGCGCAACTGGTTGGTGAAATCTACCAGCAGGATCGAATTTTTTACTTCGATCCCCATCAGTGCGATCAAGCCTACCACTACCGTGAAAGAGAAGGGGTAACCCGTCGCCAGCAAAATCAGAATGGCGCCGATGATGCCCAACGGAATTACCGACAACACGATGATCGTGCTTTTGAAGGTTCTGAATTCCAGAATCAATACGGCGAGCAAACCAAAAATGGTGAGCAAAATGATGGGCCCCAGTCCGCCAAACGACCGTTCGGCGCTTTCCACCTCGCCGGCCATTTTGTAGGAATATCCCGGTGGTAAATCCATTTCCGCCATTTTTTTGCCCAGATCGCGGTTAAGTTCCGCCGATAAATAACCGGTTTTTACAAAAGCCGTGATTCCCGTAAATCGCTCTTTATCGTAGTGCTGGATATAATTCGGGGATGGTTTAAAACCGATATCCGCAACCTGGCCGAGCGGGATGGCTGTGCCGGGTATGTTGTTGACGTACAGGTTTTTTAGTACGTCGAGTGTGGCGTTGGCGCCGCTTTTCGGAACGGTCACTGTCAGATTGTAGTCCTGACCGTCGCCGGCGGCGGTGAATGTGCCCATATTCAGTCCGGCGATTGCCAGCCGCACCATCCGGTCAATTTCTGCAACCGGAATGCCCATAGTTGCTGCTTTGTCTTTGTTGATCCTGATTTGCAGGTCGGTTTTAACCGTTGCAATCGGATTATCTATGTATATCGTTCCTTCTGTTTCGTTCAACAAATTTTCTACCCGTGCGGCAATGCTCCGAAGGGTATCGAGGTTTTCACCAAAAACGCGGATGGCGATAGGCGCCTCAATCGGCGGCCCCTGTTCGAAATCCTTGACGTTGATGACGGCGCCTGGCACGTTTTTGAATTTTTCGCGCAATTCGTCAATCAGCGCAATTTTGACCGGCGGCGGGGTACGCTCCTGTAATTGCACAAAAATCTGGGCATAATCGAACGCTTCTGCTTCCCGAATTACATTGTAGTAAATGCGCGGATTACCCCGGCCTACATTGGTCGCATACCAGGAGATCTGTGCCTTCCCTCCGCGATATTTCGACACGGGTTCGACGGAATCGGGCAGCAGATGAGGGGCGCGAAATTCCGGCGCTACGTATTCCTGCAGCACTGAATCCACCATCTGTGTAATCCGGTTGGTTTGCTCCAGGTTGGTGCCGGCAGCGGCTTCCACGTCAATATAAAACATGGGCCTTTCGCTCGCGGGGAATACGGCAAATCCCGCCTTGCCTGCCAGTCCCAACACACCAAAAAAGATCAAAGCCGCCACCAGCATGGATGTTTTGGGCCATTCGAGTGCCTTATGCAGCAAACGGGAATAGGTGCCGGAAATCAGCCATTTCAACCCGCGTAAAAACAGGTTGCCGCGCGGATCGTGGTGTTCCGCCAATATCCGGCTTCCCAAAAACGGCACAATCGTGAGGGAAACAAACAGGGACGCCAGTACGCAGAGTACCACCGCCAGCGGCAGTGAGCGGATAAAATCGCCGGAGGCTTCGGGCAGAAACACCAGCGGCAGGAAGGCCAGTACCAGCGTTGCCGTGCAACCCAATACCGCCAGCCCGATTTGCTTGGTGGCTAAAATGGCGGCTTCCCGTCGAGGGTGTCCCTCTCGCAACCATCTTTCAATATTTTCCACCACCACAATCGAGTCGTCTACCAGAATCCCCAGCGCGATGATGAGACCCACTATGCTGAGTTGATTGAGCGAGTAACCCATCTGATCGAGGGCAAACAAGCCGATCGCGATGCTCAGCGGAATCGAAATCATAACGACCAGCGAAGCCCGCCAGCCGAGCGGCAAAAGGGTGAGCAATACCAGAAAAATGGCGATCCCGAAGTCTTTGGCAAAACGCCCCAGCCGCTTGCTTACCGAATCGTTTTGGTCAAATACCTTGCTGTAATCCATGTTTTTTGGCAATTCGGCCCGCCAGGCTGCTACTTTTTCATTGACCGATTTCCCGACTTCAGATATATTCTGCTCGTCTTTCATCCGGGCCGTTACCCAAACACAGCGGGCGCCGTTGATGCGGGCCAGGTGGCGATTTTCTTCGTAGGCCCAGTCCACCTCTGCCAGGTCTTTGAGGTATAAAATGCGACCGTTTTGTCCGTTGATCAGCGTGTTCCGCACTTCGTCAATAGACTGGTAATCGCCGCTGGTTTCAACGTTGAAGGTGCGGTCGCCTACATTAACAGCGCCACCCGGAATACTGACATTTTCGCTTTGTAAAGCGCCCAATACCCGGCTGACCGGGATGTTTTCGGTAGCCATTTTGGGTAAATTGAGCGCAATCCGTACCTCGCGTTTGGGGAAGCCCCAGGTATCGGCGGCTTTGATGCCCGGAATTTTTTCCAGACTTTCTTCCAGGCGTTCGGCTTCGTAGCGCAATTCAGCCCAGGATGCATTTTCCGATACAATGGCGCCCTGCAGTATGGCGACATCCGAAGAGGAAAATTTCTGAATCTGCAAGCGGTAAATGTCCTGCGGCAATTCAGCGCGGGCGGCATTAACCTCCCGCACGACTTCTTCGTATTTTTTGTCGGCATCTTCCCCGTGTTTAAACTCGATAGTGAGTACCATCACTCCGTTGAAGGATAGGGAGCGCATCCGGTCAATATTTTCCAGCGCACCCAGCCGCGATTCGAGTTTGTCGGTGATTTTGTCTTCTATTTCAGCCGGCCCCGCACCGGGGTACACCACCACGACATTGTAACCGGGAGGGGCAAATTTGGGGTCTTCGGCACGCGGCATATTGAACATGGCGCCCAGTCCCAGTGCCATGACAAAACAAAATATGATGAAGGTGAACTGGGAGTTCTTGACGGAGAATTCAGCGATTTTCATAAAATTCCCTTGCCCCTTGCGGGGATATTAGTGTTGTTGAAATAAAATCCCGAAAGATGAAGTCCCCGCAGTTTTGGAGAACAAATACGGGAAAAACATGCCCGACAAACGGGATACTACATTTTCCGCACTTTCTTTTTGTCGTTCAAATAAGGGGCGCCACTCGTAATCACCTCCGCAACGCCTTCAAGTCCTGTCGCGATAACAGCTTGATTGCCTTCCATGAATGCGACCCGAACAGGCGTCTTTTTTACACTTTCGCCATCGGATTGCAAGGCAAAAACATAGGCCGACTGACCGTCGCCTTCCACGATGGCCGCTACAGGAACCATGGTGTATGCACGTGTTGACGAGGGCTGGATGTCAACATTGGCAAATAATCCGGGGGCGAAGCGTTTGCCCTGGGGTTGTATGCTGATCTCAACGGGATACAAACCGCTGGTCGGATCGGCAGCCGGCGCCAGTTCGCGCACTTTACCGCTGAAATTGACGCCCTCATAGGCATCAAGCGTGATGCGGGCCGGCATGCCGACGTTCAGGCGTGCCCAGTCGCGGTCGCTTACATTGATTTGAACCATCCAGTCGTTGACGCCGGTTTCAAAAAGTACAAAAGCGGGCAGTCCCGGGCCGGTAATTTCACCTTCATTGACAAGTTTTTTGATGATTTTTCCGGCTCTGGTGGCTCTGATTTCGGCATATTGTTGGTTAAATGCGGCGATACGAGCAGTTTCTTTGGCCACATCGCGGCCTGTTGTGGCATTTTGCAACAGTTCGAGGGTGGCGCTGCTGTCGCGATACAAACCTTCAACCCGGGCAAGGTCGCGTTCGGCTTTGGCCAAACCTTGTTGCGCCTGAGCGACCTGTGCATCAATTTCGGTTTTATCCAGCATAGCCAGCAACTGGCCGGGACGCACCATATCGCCTTCGTCCACGTATATTTTACGGATAATACCGCCAATTTTGAACGAGAGCCGTTGTTCGGCGCTGGAAGTGATGATGCCGCCCGCATGAACCGGCAGCGACAGCGATTTTTGCTGAACGGCAGCAGTACGCACCGGAATTCGCTCATCAGCCGGGTTGCCGGATGTTGTTTGGGCGGGTTCCGGATTTTTGGCGCCGCACGCTTCCAGCAGCAAACACAAACCTGTAAGGGTTACCGCCGCTATGGCGAGAGAGGGGAGAATAGACTTAAAGGCGCTTTTTTTCATGTTCAATGATGAGTTTAGTTCGTGGATGGAAGCCCGCGCAACACCGCAGCCTGATGATGTTGAACGTGATAAATGGTGAAATAAAGCATTTCCCGCAGGGTCAGTTTACCCAGCAAAGGGTGGGGGAGAATGAGTGTATCCAGTTGATAGTCACTTGTTGATGCTACTTTCCTGCACAACCCTTCCACCAGATCGTTGAGTTTACGCAGTAATTGATCCCGTTGTTCATATCGGGCGGCTCCCGGAATGAATTGCCCGGTGGCGCGTCCGCCTGCTGCGAGTTTGGCCTGGTATTTTTCGATCAGGTACGCATAGTCGCGCGAAGGCCGGTTGGCTTTTCCGAAAAGGATGCGGAGCAAAAATCCGGGCAGCGTGAAGGCGAGTTTGACCGGCGTCACACTTTTGCAGATGTGTTCGAGATGTTGGCCTGCATTCCATTTGTGCTCCGGGGCGAAGAGATAGTCGGAGGACGACAGTTTGGTCAGCAAGTGGCCAAATTCGCTGTGATGCATGCGGAGTTGTTCGATGATTTGTTGTTTGTCCATGGCGGAAATAGCAGTTTGTCAGATTCCGGCGGCTTTGCGAAGAGCGGCTTCCTTGAGGAGCACATCCGACCAGGCCAGCAGCTGTTGCAGGCGGGCGGTAGTGACGCGGTTTTGCGCGTCGAGGAACTCAAGTAAAAGGGCTTGACCGGCGCGGTATTTGTTGTTCACGATGCGAAAACTTTCCTCTGCCGACCGAAGGGCGCTGCGACCGGCTTCGAAGGCGTTTTGCGCCGCTTCCAGGTCGTTCCAGGCGGCGGTAACCTGCAGGGCGATTTGTTGCTTTACCTGTTCGGTCTGGTTGCGGATGGCTTCGGCTTGCAGGCGGGCTTCCTGGGTTTTGCTTTTCCGAAGTCCGCCGTCGAAGAGATCGTAGGTTAGTCCGACCTGCGCCAGGGCATAAGCCTGATCTTTGTTGAAGGTGTACCCGAATCCCTGAAAGCCGATGGAACCACCGAGATAGAAATCGGGGAGTTTGGAGTTGGCGGCATTGCGGCGAATATCGGTGGCGGCTGCTTGTTCGCCGGCGCGCAATGCGTCGAGTTCGGCCCGGTTTTCCAGACTTTGCTCAACCAGTGTTCCGGGCTGGTAGTCGGGAAGCGCCGTTTGCAATAGCAGGGTGTCGGCAATTACTTCCGCCTGTAAGTCTTTGTTTATCAGGTAGTTGAAATAAGCGCGCGCGTTATTTTGTTGGCTGCGCAGACTGAATACCTCCTGTTCAACCTTGCTCAGTTCGTAGTCGGCGGTGGCAATGATGTCGCGGGTGGCAACATTATTTTTTACCAGGCTTTCGTTGAAACGTTTTAGCTCGCTGAGTACGGTTCGGGTGTTTTTCCAGATTTTTTCCGCTTCCAGGGCGCGGAGATAATTGAGGTAGGCGCTGGTAATTTCGTACCGCAATGCTTGTTCGCCGGCGGCTTTTTCAGCATTTTTCCCCTGCAGTAGGTGTGTCTGTATTTCGCGGTTGTATTTCAGATCGGAGTTGAAAATCGGGTAGGCGAAATTGATTTTAGTTTCGTGAAAATTATTGGGCAAAAACTGGATTTGCTCATTCTCCAGTTGAATGGGGGATTTACCATTCGGGTCGCCGGTTCTGATCTGGTACAGACCGTCGTAAACCGGATTGAGCAAATCACCAATGGGAAAATCAATTTTTCGTCCTCCGGCGGCCAGGGTGTAGTTGGC
>JANRLZ010000229.1:0-3550 GCA_033762055.1 Saprospiraceae bacterium | reverse complement strand
GTGGGGTCATCTTTACAGGCCAGGAATAAAATCATCGAAACGATAAAGAGCAGGTAGCCAAAGTGTTTCATACCAAAAAGGATATTTGAAGGGTGAAAATTTGTTTTGCATGACAAAATTAGCAGATAAAATCGGAGTTTTTGCCGAATTAATCACCGCCCGACAAGCCCTCATCAGAGGATATTTCCGATTGCCACCAGGTTATTTTCAGCTTGTGTGTGCGCCCCTCCCGATATTTACCTTCCGCCGCTCGTTGCGCGATGAGAAACGAAGTGAATTGTTACTTTTGCCCGACTTTTTCCGTTACCGGCGCAACCAGGTACAAACCGTATTTCATGAACAAAAAATTAGAAACACTTTCCGCCAAACTTGCCGAAGCCAAATTGGGCGGCGGCCAAAACCGTATTGACGCGCAACACAAAAAAGGCAAACTCACCGCCCGAGAACGGGTACATTTTTTACTTGACGACAATTCTTTTGAAGAAATCGGGGCCCTGGTTACGCATCGCAGTACGGATTTCGGAATGGAAGAACAACTGTTTCTCGGCGACGGCGTCGTAACCGGTTACGGGACCATTGGCGGCAGGCTGGTTTATGTTTTTGCGCAGGATTTTACCGTATTCGGCGGTTCTTTATCCGAAACGCACGCGGAAAAGATCTGTAAAGTGATGGACCTGGCTGTGAAAAACGGCGCTCCGATCATCGGCTTGAATGATTCGGGGGGCGCCCGCATTCAGGAAGGCGTCAATTCGCTGGGCGGTTACGCCGATATATTTTATCGCAATGTACAGGCCAGCGGGGTGATTCCGCAAATTTCGGCCATCATGGGCCCTTGCGCAGGCGGCGCGGTGTACAGCCCGGCCATGACCGATTTTATCATGATGGTTGAAGGCAGTTCGTACATGTTCGTGACCGGCCCCAACGTCGTGAAAACGGTTACCAATGAAGAAGTTACGAGTGAGGAACTCGGCGGCGCCAGCACGCATGCCATCAAAAGCGGCGTGACTCATCTGACTGCGGTTAATGATGTGGATGGTATCCTGAAACTCAAACGTTTGCTTTCCTACATC
This sequence comes from Saprospiraceae bacterium, assembly GCA_033762055.1. GTDB lineage: Bacteria > Bacteroidota > Bacteroidia > Chitinophagales > Saprospiraceae > M3007. The sequence continues at coordinate 2,480 of JANRLZ010000229.1, read as the reverse complement.
CCGCAAAACTGCAGCGATCAGGTTCCCGTCCTGCCTTATGAATTGGGGGAGGAATATCGCGACGAACTTGCCGCCATGGTGCCCGACAATGCCCAGCAGCCCTACGATATGAAAGAGGTAATCGCCCATATCGTGGATACCGATTCGTTTTTTGAAATTCACGAACAATATGCCGAAAACATCATTGTCGGTTTTGCCCGGCTGGCCGGGCGCAGTATCGGTATCGTCGCCAACCAGCCGATGAATCTGGCGGGCGTCCTGGATGTAAATTCGTCCAAAAAAGCCGCTCGTTTTGTGCGTTTTTGCGATTGTTTCAACATCCCGTTGCTGGTACTGGAAGACGTGCCCGGCTTTTTGCCCGGCACCGATCAGGAGTGGAACGCCATTATCACCAACGGCGCCAAACTGTTGTATGCATTCAGCGAGGCTACGGTGCCGCGTATCACCGTCATCACCCGAAAGGCTTACGGCGGCGCTTATGATGTGATGAATTCCAAGCACATCGGTGCGGACATGAATTTTGCCTGGCCCGGCGCCGAGATTGCCGTGATGGGCGCCAAGGGCGCATCGGAAATCATTTTCAAAAAAGAGATTGACGCCGCTGCCGACACGGTCGCCAAATTGCTCGAAAAAGAAAAGGAATACGCCGACACCTTTGCCAACCCCTATCGCGCTGCCGCCCGCGGATTTATTGACGAGGTAATCCACCCGCGCGAAACCCGCCGCAAATTGATCAAAGCTTTTGCCATGCTGCAAAACAAAGTCGTGACACGCCCCCGCCGCAAACACGGTAATATGCCTTTGTAGAAAGGGGAGACGACGACAGGTGTTTTGTTTCAGGCGCACCCCCAAAAAAAACGCCGCCCCGATTGCTCGGAGCGGCGCTTTTTTTTGCTAAATAATTAGCGATACTAATCGCAAATTAGCGCTGTACCATGACGCGCCGGATCGCGGTTTCTCCGTCAATGGTGACACGGAGGAAGTACGAGCCTTGCGCCATACCGCTGAGATCCAGGTTCTGGTTGATGTTTGCCATCTTGCCCAGGTTGAGGTTCTGCAGGGTTTGACCCAGCGTGTTCAGCACCTCAACGCGAACCTCGGCAGCCGATACCAGTGCGAGGTTGAGCGTCAGGTTGCCTGTAGTCGGGTTCGGACTTACAACAAACGACTGGATGGAAGAAGGATCTTCCGTGCCAACCGTCACCTGTACGGTAATTACTGCAGGTGCGGAGCAAGGATCGCTCACCGTGCAGGTGTAAGTACCGGCCGGTACGTTGGAGAGGTCTTGCGTCGTGGCGCCGTTGCTCCACTCATAGGAGTAGGAAGAAGGATCGCCAATGATGTCGGCAATACCGCCGCCAGGCGTCAGGTTGACTGCACCGCTGCTAGTAGTAGCCGTAGCCGTGATATCATCCGTCAGCGGGAGGAATACCATTTGGGTGGATTGGCCTACGAAGAAGCAACCGCCCGTCGGGTCGGTATCGAACAGGGTAGCGCCGTTGGCCGGGTTGGTATCGGAACCACCGCCCAATACGATCGGTGTGATGTAGTAAACGTTGAAGGGGAACGGATCACCGTCGTTTACATACCCTACTGCGAACGGATCAGGCAGGAAGCCCGTGCTGCCTACGAGCAGACCCGGAACGTCGGAAGGCCAGGTGTTGGCCGGAACCGGGGCCGAAGTGATGGCCCAAGCGAGACCGAATACCGGTCCTTCGTTCGGGATGACAAAGCTGCCGGCGTTTACATTCAACAAGTCGGCCAGCTGGCCGCTTTCGCAGAGGTAGGGCGAAGATACCTGATAAGTACCTACCACGCCGTCGGCGCAGGTAACGGAGGGAACCTGCGAAATCTCGATACAGAATTCACCGATCGAAAGCGCTCCACCGAATACCGAACCATCAAAACCGTCAATCATCATGAAGTAGTTCTGACCCTGGTCGGTCTCGAGGTCAACACCTGAGCGCCAGTCGGGCATACCATTCGGGAACAAGTCGTCGTTGCAGGCAACTTCCGTGAGGTCGGAGCAATCGTCGCCGGCATAAATCAGCATTTGCGTGTCGCCGGGGCCGGTGATGTAGTTGGTTGCGTCGCAGGGTACGGTTTCAATGTGGTACTTGTTGCCATCACCGACGAAAGTATACCACATGGTGGTGTTCAGAATGTCGGCGCCCTGTGGGCTTTCAAGCCAGCAATCAACAGCGGGGTCGGAAGCGGATACCGTAGCGTTGGTATTGTCGTAGATGGGCGTGGTTTGTGTGGTTGTCTGGCCGAAGTACAGTGTCAGGTCAACAGCGGCATCGCAGAAGTCTACATTGTACACCAGCGGCGGCAGTTGAATGTATTCAACATCATCCACATAGAAAACATTGGTAGCGTCAAGACCGAAAAAGTCAACGCCGCCAAGGTTGTCGGGATAGGGGTATTTACCCACAAACTGACCGCCGATCCAGAGGGTCAGAAGGTCATTGTCGAGGTCA
>JANRLZ010000228.1:0-10969 GCA_033762055.1 Saprospiraceae bacterium | reverse complement strand
CCCCACCAGTCGTTGGCGTGCAACAACACCCCCGCAAAAGCATAAGTCGATACCCGCGAGGCCGCATCCGGCCAGGCCATTTTGTAATGCCGGTGTACTTCCGGCGGCAAATTTTTCTTACGGTTGCCAAAAGCGGCCGGCATTATCACATTGACCGGAAAATTGAACCGTTTGTACAGGAGTCGCCCCAGCCAGGTATCCATCATTTTGGCCGCTTTATGGTAGTGCGGGTCGGTGTCGAGTCGCCACATCCAGCCATTGAAAATGGCGACTTTTTCAAAAAGTTCGGGCTGATAAATAGCCCTGCTTAGTCCGATAGACAATCCGAAATCGTTGGCAACCAGTCGGATATCGCGCAAACCAAGTTTTTCGATAAATTTACCCAGCCGCTCCGAATGCGCTGCACAGGAATAATCGGCATCGGCAGGCTTGTCCGACAGGCCCATACCGAGCAGATCGGGCGCCACGCAGCGAAAGCGGCCGCTAAGGCCGCGCACCAGATCGCGCCAGCCGAACGACCATTCCGGTGTGCCGTGCGAAAAAAGCAGCACCGGGCCACTGCCTTCGTCAATATAATGCATCCGGTGGCCGTCAATTTCAATATAACGGGATGTAAAGGGAAACAGGTCGCGGTTGACCCAATCAGAAGTAGGCATGGTTGTATTTTTTGATGAGTAAATTTTTCATTTCGTCCAGCGGATACGTCGCAGGGTGTTGGAGCCAGTGCAGGCACACGCCGTCAATCAGGGCAAAAAGCAGCAGGGCTTCAGTCTCGGGCGCCGCCGCACCAAGGCGACGGAAGTTGTCGGACAAGTGTTGCAAAATGAATTGATTGACCTTCTCTATGTCGGCGGCGGCATCCTGCAGTACGGCATTTTGAAACCGCATGCTCGTGGCTAAACGCCAGAATTTCTCCTGTGCCCTGAGGGCCGTAAGCGCGTGTTCAATGTGTTGTAAAATGGCGCCGCGCGGATCCACCGAAGGCGTGGCATACGCCTGCATCGTGTCGGCAATATGTGCCAGCCCTTGTTGAATGATAGCGGCCAGCAAACCCTCCTTGCTTCCAAAATGCCTGAAAATCAAACCCTCCGATACGCCTGCCTGTTTGGCAATCCGGCTCGTGGGCGTTCGGTCGTAACCTTGCTCGCCAAACAGTTCGAGCGCGCATTGCAGGATATTTTCTTTGTTGGACATATAAAGTGAGTAATCACTCACAAAGGTATTTCATCCCTTTTAATCCGGCAACAGCAAAGCGTATTTTCTTGAAAAAATGTCCCGGAATTATTTTCAACACCGTATTTTAAAAACTTTTTCGGTCATTTGTCCAACAGAAAAACAATCCGTGATTTATGAGCAAACCCTCCTTTCTCTGTATCGCCAGTTATTTCAAGGGCAACGACTTCTTACGCGGCATGAAATCTACCGGCGCAACCGTGTACCTCGTCACCTCCAAAAAACACGATGACAAACCCTGGGCACGCGAAGCCCTCGACGATATTTTTTATGTACAACAGGACGACCAGAACGAATGGGACATGGAAGACACCGCTTCGGGACTGGCCTGGTTGATGCGTACCAAAAAGATTGACCGGATCGTGGCGCTCGACGATTTCGACGTGGAAAAAGCCGCCTACTTGCGCGAACATTTCCGCATACCGGGTATGGGCCAAACAACCTCGCGGCATTTTCGCGACAAACTCGCCATGCGCGTCGAAGCGCGCGACGCGGGCATCCCCGTGCCGGCATTCACCGACCTTTTTCACGACGCCGATATTGCACACTTCGCCGCTACGGTGCCTGCCCCCTGGATCGTCAAACCTCGCGGACAAGCATCGGCCACCGGTATGAAAAAAATCCATTCTACCGACGAACTCTGGGCGCACCTCGAAACCCTGGGCGGACAACGCCATCATTACCTGGTGGAACAGTTCAAACCCGGCGACGTGTACCACGTGGACGCGCTTTCGGAAGGCGGCAAAGTGGTGTTTTCACGGGTGTCGCAATACCTCTCCACACCATTTGAGGTGGCGCACGGAGGGGGCATTTTCCGCAGCGCGATCGTGCCCTTTGGTTCCGATGACGATAAAAAACTGACCAAGCTGAACGCCGAGGTTATGACCGCATTTGGCATGCAGTACAGCGCCAGTCACACCGAATACATCAAAAACCGCGAAACCGGCGAGTTTTACTTCCTCGAAACATCTTCCCGTGTAGGCGGCGCGCACCTGGCCGAAATGGTGGAATGCGCTTCCGGGGTAAACCTGTGGTACGAATGGGCGCGCCTCGAGGCCGCCGTCGCCGCCGGTGAAAAATATCAATTACCCAAACTCCGCAACGACTATGCCGGCATCATCGTATCGCTGGCCCGCCAACAATGGCCCGACACCAGCCAGTTCAATGACCCGGAAATTGCCTGGCGCCTGACCGAAAAAGAACACCATGTAGGGCTGATCGTCCAGTCAAAAAAACACGAACGCATACTCGAACTGCTCGACGATTATGCCCGCCGCGTACAACGCGATTACCACGCCAGCGCCCCGGCGCCCGACAAACCTACTGCCTGATTGCACACCATGCTTACGATTGATCCGACACAGATTGCTACCAAAGACCTGCACCAGTATATCCTGGCCGCCGTAGCGCCCCGACCCATTGCTTTTGCCAGCACCATCAGCGCCGACGGCGTACCCAATCTCGCACCCTACAGTTTTTTTAACGCTTTCAGCAGCAACCCGCCCATCCTGATTTTTTCATCCAACCGCCGGGTGGCCAACAACACGACCAAAGACACACTCAAAAATGTGGAAGAAACGGGAGAGGTGGTCATCAACGTCGTTTCGCATCGCATTTCGCGGCAAATGGCCCTGACCAGCATCGAATACCCGCCCGAAATAGATGAATTCGAAAAAGCGGGATTCACCCCGCTGCCCAGCGATCTGGTACGCCCTTACCGGGTGGCCGAAAGTCCGGTGCAAATGGAATGCGTGGTAGACCAAATCCAGCCGCTTGGTGAAGGCGGCGGCGCAGGCAACCTGATCTTTTGTCGAATCGTGCGCATGCATATTTCTGAAGAAATTCTGAGCGATACGGGGCGTATTGACCCGCATAAAATTGACCTGATGGGACGTATGGGGCGTTTCTATTACGCCCGGGCCAGTGGAGCCGCCGTGGAAGAAATCGTGCAGGAGGTGACCCGCATCGGCATTGGATTTGATGGATTGCCGGAGGGAATCCGGCACAGCCATATTCTGACCGGCAACGAGTTGGCCCAACTCGCTACCCTGCCCGCCTTGCCTTCGCCCGAAGAGGCGCTTGCCCTGCTGGCCGACGATGAACAAGCCCGGGAAGCCCTGCTCTCCCCCCAGCGCACCGTCGCTTTACACCAATATATCAAGCAACTACTCGATCAAAATGACGTAACCCGCGCAGCGGCAGTCGCGACATTCAGCCTGATCCACGACGCATGAAACATTTGCCTCTCCTTTTGCCGGCTCTCCTTTTTCTGTTCGCTTGCCAGCCGGCGCCCCGGACCGAAGCCTGCAACTATTTAAAAAACGAAGAGACCGGCGTCAAGTCCGGTGGTGTCCGCATGATTGCTGTGGAAGGCGGCAAATACAAGGTTTGGACCAAACGCATCGGCAATCACCCGCGCATCAAGGTCTTACTGCTGCACGGTGGCCCGGCCTGTACGCACGAATACTGGGAAAGCCTGGAAAGTTTTTTACCCCAGGAAGGCATTGAATTTTACTACTACGATCAGTTAGGGTCCGCTTATTCCGACCAACCCAACGATACGGCGTTGTGGAACCTGCCTCGTTTCGTTGAAGAAGTAGAACAGGTTAGGCAGGCGTTGGGATTGAACAAAGATAATTTTTACCTGCTCGGACATTCCTGGGGCGGCATACTCGCTGCCGAATACGCCCTGAAATACCAGCAAAACCTGAAGGGGCTCATCATCTCCAACATGATGATGAGTGCGCCGGCCTATGACCGCTACGCGGAAGAGGTGCTGGCCAAACAAATGGATCCTGTCGTTTTGGCCGAAATAAAATCCATCGAAGCAAAAGGCGATTTTTCCAACCCGCGCTACATGGAACTCTTGATGCCGCATTTTTACAACCGGCATATTTGCCGTATTCCGCTCGACGACTGGCCCGATCCGATGAAACGGGCATTGAACAAAATCAATCCGGTCATCTACGTCGGCATGCAAGGCCCCAGTGAATTCGGCATTTCCGGCAAACTGGAAAAATGGGATGTAACGGCCCGCCTGCCCGAAATCAAAGTTCCCACCCTGGTTATCGGCGCAACGCATGACACCATGGATCCCGCCCACATGCAATGGGTGGCCCAACAGGTGGCAAAAGGGCGCTTCCTCCTATGCCCCGATGGCAGCCACATGTGCATGTGGGACGACCAGTCGCACTATTTTCCCGGGTTGATTTCTTTTTTGAAGGAGGTGGACCAAGGGAAAATATGAGGCGATAAACGCTCTGCAAATCCCCCACCACTTTCATAACAAGTCTTTTGTCAATTTTTGCTGTCTTATTTTCAAACTTGCTTCCTACCTTTGCCAATTCGCATTTTTTGTGAAGAAAAACCGGGTATTCATCCCCACGTTTTTTTGAGGTAATGAAAGTATCGCTGAATTGGCTTCGAGAATTTCTCGACATACATAAAACCCCCTCTGAAATCGCCGACATACTGACATCGCTGGGACTTGAAGTGGAAGGATGGGAAAGCGTCAAACCTTCGCCAGCAGACCTGGATAAAGTGTTGACAGGCAAGGTATTAACCTGCGAACGCATACCTGATACCGACCATCTTTCAGCCACCACCGTAGATGTCGGCGACGGCCTTGTGCGTTCCGTGGTTTGCGGCGCGCCCAATGTAGCTGCCGGTCAAGTGGTGTTCCTGGCTCTGCCCGGCGCACAGGTGTACAGCAAAGACGGCAGCCTGTTTGTTATCGGCGAACGCAAGGTAAAAGGCGTGCCCTCCCAGGGTATGATTTGTGCCGAAGACGAACTGGGCATCGGCCATGACCACTCCGGCATCATCGTTTTACCCGCCAACACACCGCTCGGACGAAGTGCTGCCGACTATTTCCAAAAAGAATCCGATACGGTATTCGACATCGGCCTGACGCCCAACCGCGCCGACGCTATTTGTCACAAAGGCATCGCTGAAGACCTGCTGGCCTGGATACGGGTACACGAAAACCCTGCCGCCCAACTTAATACCAACGCCAAGCTTGCCGAATTGTCGCCAGGGCTCCCGGCGGCGTTCCCTGTTTCCGTCGAAAATGACGACGCCTGCCCGGTCTATCGCGGCCTCACGATTGAAAATATTCAGGTAGCAGAAAGTCCCGACTGGTTAAAAAATCGCCTGCTCGCCGTTGGACAACGCCCCATCAACAATGTGGTGGACGTCACCAACTACGTGCGCATCGAACTTGGCCAACCCTTGCACGCCTTTGATCTCGACAAGGTACATGGCGGGAAAATCCGGGTAAAAACCCTGCCCGAGGGCACGTCATTCAAAACCCTCGACGGGGTGGAACGGAAACTGCTTCCGGACGACCTGATGATCTGCGACGGAAATTCCACCCCTATGTGCATCGCCGGCGTGTTTGGTGGAGAAGATAGCGGAGTTTCCGACGCTACAACGCGTATTTTCCTCGAATGCGCCGTTTTTAACCCGCAATGGATTCGCCGCACCATGTTGCGCCACAGCCTGCGCACCGATTCCGCCTGGGCTTTTGAAAAAGGCGTGGATACATCCGAAAACAACTACAAGGCTCTCCTGCGCGCCGCCGCGCTCATTGAACAATTGAGCGGCGGAACAATCACCTCGGCCATGGTCAACCATGACCCGCAACCGGCCCGGGCGGTTCAAATTCCTGTTCGCTACGACCGCATCAATGCGCTGATCGGTGAGTATCTGCCTGTTACACGCATCCGGCAGATACTGGATGCACTCAACCTGCGCCAAACCGACCATACAGAAAACGGTTGCACGGTGTGGGCGCCTGCGAACAAACCCGATGTGACACGTGAAGCGGATGTGGTGGAGGAAATTTTACGCCTGCACGGACTCGACAGCGTGCCCATCCCCACACAGATTCGCAGCAGCATGGAAATCCAGTCGCGCCCCAACCCCGATGCGGTGCGCAACCTCGCTGCCGATTTTCTCGCCGCCAACGGTTTCAACGAATGTATGAGCCTGGCGCTTTCCAATTCGACCTACTACCTGGGCGACGGCGCGGCGATGCCGCTGGAGCCATCGCAATTGGTTTTTATTCATAATTCTGCCAATCAGGGTCTCGACTGTCTGCGCCCGACGATGTTGTTCAGCGGTCTGGAGGCCATTCAGCGCAACCAAAACCGCCAGCATCCTGATCTTCGCCTTTTTGAATTCGGCAAAACGTACAACGCATTGCCGGAGGCCAAAAGCGAAGAAACCAGCCGTTTGGCCGTATTTATCACAGGTTTGCAACACACGGAAAGCTGGCGCATAGCAGGCAAAAAAATGGTGGATTTTTTCACCATGAAAACTTATGTAGTCAATCTGTTGTCGCGCCTCGGTGTGATCGGCTACCAGGAAACCAGTGTGCAGGAAACGCCCTTCCAGTATGCCCTGAAACTCCACCGGGGGCCGCAGGAGTTGGTCACTTTCGGGGCTGTTTCGCCGGTTATCCTGAAAAAAGCCGACGTGAAAAACCCGGTATTTTTCGCCGACTTCAACTTTGAAAATGTGCTGAAAGCCGTGGGAAGCAACAAAATTCAGTTTGCCGAACTGAATAAATTTCCCACCGTGCGCCGCGACCTGGCCCTGGTGATTGACAAACAGGTCAGTTTTGGCGATATTCGCCAATTGGCCCTTAAAACCGTGAAAAAGATGTTGAAAGAGGTCAATCTCTTCGACGTTTTTGAAGACGAAAGCAAACTCGGCGCAGGCAAAAAATCCTATGCCGTCAGTTTTGTGTTTGAAGACCTGGAAAAAACGCTGCAAGACAAAGACATTGATGCCCTGATGAACCAACTCATCGGCGCATTTGAAAGCAAACTGGGCGCGCAGATCAGAAAATAACGGCGCCCGTACGCGAAAAAAGCATACCCGTGACCGAATGATAAAACACCTTTAAAATTGATCTTGTCAAAAATTTTCAGGCAAGATTATAACCGAATCATCTCACAATCAATTGTCTATGGATATTACAAGCATCATAATAGGGTTGGTCATAGGCGCTGTTGTGGCCTATGTTATCGCCCAGATGACGGCCAAGAAAAACAATTCAAAAGCCGCAGAAGAAGCGGGTCGGCAGGCCGATCTGATCATCCAGGAAGCCCGATTGAGCGCCAAAAGGGTTGAGGATGAAGCCGCTCTTAAGGCGCAGAAAATTGTGGGCAATGCCGAAGCTGAAAACGAGCGCATCAAACAGCAAAAAATTCAGGAGGCCAAAGAACGTTACGCACAAATGCGTCAGGAAGTAGAAGAAGAAAAGACGAGGCGACAACTCGAATTGAAAGACCTGGAGATGCAGATCGCTTCGCAGCAAAAAGACCTGAAAATTGAAAATGACGCACTTGAAGCCCGGCTCAAGGAACTGGAAACAAAAAAGGCCGACGTTGAAACACGCGAATCGGAAGTAACCATCCTGCGGGAAAACCTCGACAAGCAGGTACAGATTGTTCAGAAAAAGAAAGAAGACCTCGACAAAGCCAACGAAGAACGTATCAAGGCACTGGAATCCATCGCCAAACTCAGTCAGCAGGACGCCAAAGACCAGCTGCTCGAACAAGTACGCGCCAAAAGCGAAAGCGAGGCCCAGACCATCGTGCGCGACGCCGTCAACCAGGCTAAAATCACCGCTTCCAAGGAGGCTAAAAAGATCGTGATTCAAACCATCCAGCGGATGGCTGCCGAGTTTACGATTGAAAATACCGTGTCGGTTTTCAACCTTGAAAACGACGAAATGAAAGGCCAGATCATTGGTCGCGAAGGCCGCAACATTCGCGCCCTCGAAGCCGCTACCGGTGTAGAGGTGATTGTAGACGACACCCCGGAAGCCATCGTCCTGTCGTCGTTCGACCCCGTGCGCCGCGAAGTGGCGCGCCTCTCGCTCCAGCGCCTCGTAGCCGACGGCCGCATCCACCCGCAGCGCATCGAGGAAGTGGTGGCCAAGGTGCAAAAACAACTCGAAGAGCAAATCGTCGAGATCGGCGAACGCACTGTGATCGAACTGGGCATTCACGGCCTCAACGCCGCACTCGTGCGCATGGTGGGCCGGATGCGTTTCCGCTCCTCCTACGGGCAAAACCTGCTCAAACACAGCATCGAAACCGCCGAACTTTGTGCCATCATGGCTGCCGAACTGGGTATGAATCCCAAGCAGATTAAAATGGCCAAACGCGCCGGTTTGCTGCACGACATCGGCAAGGTGGCCGAGGAGGAAACCGAACTCAGCCACGCGCTCGTGGGCATGAAAATGTGCGAGCAATACGGCGAGCACCCGGTGATTATCAATGCAGTGGGTGCGCACCACGACGAGATTGAAATGAACAACATTATTTCGCCGATCATCCAGGCTTGCGACGCCATTTCAGGCGCGCGTCCCGGTGCGCGGCGTGAAATTCTGGAAAATTACCTCAAACGCATCGGCGAACTCGAAGACCTGGCCCGCAGTTACGAAGGCGTTGCCAATGCTTTTGCCATGCAGGCCGGTCGCGAACTTCGCGTCATTGTGGAGGCCGACAAAGTAACCGACCAGTACGCCGACGACCTTTCGTTCCTTATTTCACAAAAAATCCAGGACGAAATGCAGTATCCCGGCCAGATTCGTGTCACCGTTATCCGCGAAAAGCGGGCGGTGGCGTATGCGCGGTAAGAAAAAAGAAAAATCAACAGGCAACGGGTTGTTTCGCGATGGCGACACGACCCGTTGCTTTTTGGAGGAAGGATGAGCGGTGTTTTACCGATGCCGAATATCAATGAAAAACAACAGATCGCGTTTCAAAAACGCCAACTTTGATCCCGTCAAATGCTGCCGACAGCCCTCTTTCAGTTTTTTGAACAATATCATCCGATCAGCGAGGATGCCCGGGCAGCTATACTGCCGCTGTGTACGATACACCAATTAAAAAAAGGCCGCCTCTTGCAGGCTATCGGTCATACCTGCCGCACCATTTATTTTATTAACCGGGGACTGGCACGCATTTTTTACTTTAAAGACGAAGTGGACATAACCGAGAGTTTTGCGTTCGAAGCACAGCTCATCGCCCGGGTGGAAAGCCTATTTACCGGCAAACCATCGCGGAAGGGCATCCAAATGCTGGAGGATTCCGAGGTGGTTGCCATCAATGCCGCCGGACTTTTTAATTTGTATAACACGTATCCTGATGTAGAGCGATTGTTCAGGAAAATTTTCGAAGCCGGCTATGTGGATACGGTTAATCGTGTTGAAAGTCTTCAATTTCATACCGCAGAAGAACGTTACCGGGATCTACTCAACACCTCGCCTGATATTCTCAAACGCGTTCCGCTCAAATACATCGCTTCCTATCTGGGTATCACCCCCGTCAGCCTGAGTCGTATACGTGCACAACGTTGATTTCTTATCATTTGTAAATTTCCGTCCCTTTTATCGGCCGCTACCTTTGACGCAACTAGTCAAGAGGTATGCGCTCTGTACAACCCGGCCTGATGGCCAATTTGCCCCAATTTTTGCTTCTGGTGCTGATCAACGCCTTTGTCGGAGGCATGATCGGCATGGAGCGCAGCATTCTACCCCTGCTCGCCGAAACCGTTTTTGGTATAGCAGCAGCCTCTTCTGTACTGGTATTTATTATTGCATTCGGCCTGGTGAAAGCCATTGCCAATCTGACAACCGGGCATTTAGCCGCCCGATTGGGTCGAAAACGCTTGTTGTTGCTTGGTTGGGTACTGGGCCTGCCGGTTCCGTTCATGCTCATGTATGCCCCCACATGGAACTGGATCGTGTTCGCCAATCTATTGCTCGGCGCACATCAGGGGTTCGCCTGGTCGGCAACGGTGGTCATGAAAATAGATCTGGCCGGCGAACGTGACCGGGGATTGGCAATGGGGTTGAATGAATTTGCCGGTTATGTGGCCGTTGCCTTAGCGGCCTTTGCAACCGGTTGGCTGGCAAGTACCTATGGCTTGCGCCCCTATCCCTTCTATCTCGGCGTAGGCTTGTCGGTCGCCGGACTACTGGCTACGGCCTTGTTTGTTCGCGATACGCATGCACACGTATTGTCGGAGGCGGCGGTGAGCCGAATTGCCCGATTGCAACATGTTTTTCTGGATACCAGTTGGCGCCATCGAAACCTGGGGGCGGTAACTGCCAGTGGACTGGTCAACAACCTGAACGATGGCATGGTTTGGGGGTTGTTGCCTATATTTTTAAGCCAAAAAGGATTTTCAATCGCTGAAACAGGCATATTAGCCGCAATTTATCCGGCGATATGGGGCATAGGACAATTATTCAGCGGTCGCCTGTCGGATTTTATCTGCAAAAAAGATTTATTGTTGTGGGGAATGGGGGTGCAAGGGCTTTCCTTGATTGGAATGGCTCTGGCGGAGCATTTTCCTGCTTTTGCTCTTTTATTGGGATTGTTGGGTGTTGGAACAGCACTGGTATATCCCACTTTTCTGGCAGCTATTGCAGAAAACACTCATCCGCTCGATCGCGCCAAAAGTCTGGGAGTGTTCCGCTTTTGGCGCGACATGGGATATGTATTGGGCGCATTGCTGACAGGCTTTCTGGCTGATATATCCGGCATTCCAACCAGCATGGCGGTTGTCGGGATATTGACCATAGCGACGGGTATTTGGGCCGATCGCCGGATGCGTTGTTTGGATTAACCCTTCGATTTCTTGCCCACGCGCATACAATTTTCCCGACCCTTGTTACATTTGGCCTGCCTTAGCCAGATCCAAAGTATTCACC
>JANRLZ010000227.1:0-1632 GCA_033762055.1 Saprospiraceae bacterium | reverse complement strand
ATTTTTCGATGTTGACAAAATCCTTTAACGGGGTAATATCTTCGATTTGATTTTTATCAAAGTTAATAAAGGTCAAATAATTTAATTTGCTTAGCCAATATGCGATAATAGAAATATCTTTTATTCCTTTAGCAAATACTCCGATTCCAGTTACATGCTTACCATTTACAGTAAAACCAGTAGTGCTGTGATCTATCGTTTTAACATTACTCAATTTCACCCCCAACTCCTTCTCAATCTCCTTAATAATTTCCAGATCCGTCATGGTTTTCATTTTTTCAGGTGACAAACGAGGTGGCTAATATCCGCCAAAATTGGGAAAAACATCTCGAAAGTTTCCTACTCTCGGAATGTTGCGCCTACCCGGGTGGCCGCCGCATTTTTTGACATATATCAAATCCATTGCCCCCGCCGCCCCCGACCTTTGAGCCGGTTTTTGCCATTCGGCAAAACATTCACCATCAAAGGTTTTTACCATGCGCCACATCCTGCTTTTCACCCCCCTGCTCCTGACCATCCTCTCCTGCGGATCGCAGCAAAAACCCGCCTTCCGCGACCTGAACAAAAACGGTAAAATGGACGTCTACGAAGACGCCACGCAGCCCGTGGAAGCGCGCGTGAACGACCTCCTGGGCCAGATGAACCTCGAAGAAAAAGCCGGCATGATGTTCATCAACGGTATCTTCATCAACGCCGACGGCACGCTGGAACGCAAACCCGACGCCAAAGGAATCGCCGCGCGTATGCCGACCGCCGCGGAATACATTCAGGGCAAACACATGAACCACTTCAACTACTGGGAGGCGCCATCGCCGCGCGCCATTGCCGAAGGCTACAACGCCATGCAGAAAATGGCCGAAAACACCCGGCTCGGCATCCCGGTCACCATCGCCTCCGACCCGCGCCATTATTTCAGCAACAGCATTTTTGCTATGGCCGCTGGCGGGTTTTCGCAGTGGCCGGAGCAACTCGGTTTTGCGGCTATCGGCGACGAAAAACTGGTGCGCAAGTTTGCCGACATCGCCCGGCAGGAGTATGTGGCAGTCGGCATTCGTGAGGCGTTGCACCCCATGGCCGACCTCGCTACTGAGCCGCGTTGGGCGCGGGTGAGTGGCACATTCGGAGAAGACGCCAAACTTTCTGCCAAGCTTATCAAGGCGTATGTGCTTGGTTTTCAAGGAAAAAAATTGGGAGAAACGAGTGTGGCTTGCATGACCAAACACTTTTCAGGCGGCGGGCCGCAGAAGGAAGGGCTGGACTCTCACTTTGAATTCCACAAAGGGCAGGTGTATCCCGGCAAAATGTTCAACTACCACCTCATTCCTTTCGAGGCGGCTTTCGAGGCGAACACTGCGGCCATCATGCCCTATTATGGCGTCCCCACCGACCAAACGAGCGAAAACGTAGGATTTTCGTACAACAAGGATATTATCACAAAACTGCTGCGCGAAAAATACAAATACGACGGCGTCGTGTGTACCGACTGGGGTTTGGTTACCGACGCCCACATGGGCCCCGGAGTTGTGTGGCCCGCCCGCGCCTGGGGGGTAGAACACCTCAGCGAGGAAGATCGGGTGAAAAAAATTATAGAAGCCGGTTGCGACCAGTTTGGTGGCGAAAGCCGGCCCGAAT
>JANRLZ010000226.1:0-3967 GCA_033762055.1 Saprospiraceae bacterium | reverse complement strand
CTCGCCCAACCTGCCAAGCAAATATTACCGGGGAGATGGTATTATTACCAACCAGCTCAATACCATTCACGCCTTGCATATTGATGTTACCAAAGGTTTTTTATATGCATACGGCAGCAATGTGTTTGGCGGCGGCGCTATTGTCCTCAATTTGAGCGACCCGTGGAACCCTACCTATGCCGGCAGTTATACCGACCTCGGTTACATTCACGACGGCTATGTGGACAACGATACCATGTACGCTGCACACATCAATATCGGCGTCTTTTCCATAGTGGATATGACCAACAAAAGCGCGCCGGTGTTATTGAACTTTCAGAATACGCCTACCAATTTTACCCACAACACCTGGCTTACGGAAGACCGTAAAACAATTCTTACGACCGACGAAACGCCCAATTCCTTTCTTGCTTCCTACGATGTCAGCGACCCGGAAAACATTCAGTTGCTGGATAAAATGCAAACCAACCCCGGCTCCGGAAGTATCGTTCATAATACGCACATTAGGGGCAACTATGCCATTACGGCCTGGTATACAGAAGGCGTAAATATTGTGGATGTAACCGACCCGCGGAATCTGGTTGAAACCGGTATTTATGACACTTACCCCCAGGGTTCGGGAGGTTCTTTCGACGGCTGCTGGGGCGTTTACCCTTATCTCCCTTCCGGCAACCTGGTAGCAAGTAATATTACCCCCGGTGAATTATGGGTGCTCACTCCCAGTTATCAACGCGCCTGTTATCTGGAAGGATTGGTGACGGATGCAGCGACAGGCTTGCCAATTATTGGCGCAACGGTCAAAATCACGGGAAATAATACTTCAACCCGTGTTACACAGGCGAACGGAACATACAGAACCGGTCAGGCACAAGCAGGTTTGATACAGGTCGAATTTTCAAAATTCGGCTATCAGCCAATGACCCTGGAGGCGAACCTTTCGACCGGAGAAGTAGTGATATTAAATGCAGCACTCATGCCTTCCGAAACATATTCCATCGGCGGATTGGTACAACGCAGCGATGATGGCTCACCGGTGGCCGGCGCCCTGGTTTCTATCATTTCACTTGATACCACTTACGAAGTGTCCACCGATGGCGCAGGTCAATTCAGCATAACAAATATTGTCGGAGGCATCTATGATATAGTGGCTGGCGCCTGGGGCTATCGTTATTCGGTGCAAAGCCAGACCAATATCAACGCCAACCAGCAAGTTGTACTCGATCTGGAACAAGGCTATCAGGATGATTTTGTATTCGATTATGGCTGGACGGTCAGTGGGACCTCCCTTACCGGTGTCTGGGAAAGAACCAACCAGCCTCAAGGTATCAACGTAGGCATTCAGTTGACGCCAGGCAGCGATGTCAGTGGTGATGTCGGCTTTTCCTGCTATGTTACCGGCAACAGTTCCAATGAAGTAGATGTGGATGATGTGGAAAGCGGTACTTCCATTCTGACCTCTCCGGTCATGGATTTGAGTAATTATCTGAATCCGCGTATTTCCGCCAAAATATGGTGTGTCAGCGCCAATATCAACCAGCAATTTGTTGATTCTATCAAGGTTTACATCAGCAATGGTTCCCAGGAAAAATTGGCCTGGGCGCGCAGAGGCAACAACTTTGACTGGAATAACATGGTGTTTGACGTAACGGACTTTGTACCGCTCAGCAGTACCGTCCAAATCAGAATTGTGTGTTTTGACAACCCTGCAGGAAATCTTTTAGACAGCTATGAGGCCGCCATTGACCAGTTTAATGTAGTGGATCAGCCTTTACATGTTACGGATGCCGAAGTATTGCCGGCCATCCAGGTTTCTCCTAACCCGTTTGCCGGTACAACGGTCATCTCGTACCACGAGGTGGCAGATGAGAGCCGCCTGCACATTTTCGACATGTATGGCCGCCGCGTCCAAACCATCAACCTGACCGCCGGGTCGGGGCAGGTCGTTTTTGGCGAAAACCTTCCCAAGGGCGTGTATTTTGTCAGAATTGAACAAAAAGGCGAACTTTCCACCTCTGTCAAAATGGTGAAGGCCGCGCAGTGAACATCATTCCGTATATCCGCCTGGTATGGGTGGCAGCTTGTGCAGTAAGTCTGCTGGCACAAACCCGATGCCTGCTCGAATTGCCCCTCATGCCAGGCTGGATAGACGGATTTGTATTCGGGGGAACGGTTTTTGGCTACCATTGCACCCATCCTGACGGGCGGCTGCGCCGAATTGCCTGGTTATTTGGTCTGTCAGGGGCGCTAAGCCTGCTGGGTTATTACTTTTCGGCGCAGTCGCATACCGAGGCTTTTGTAGTCATCGCACTTTCTGCCCTTTGCTGGCTGGGATATTACGGGTTTCAACGCCCCGGAAATCAGGGTTTACGCGCCCGACCGTTGGCCAAACCTGTAGTGGTGGCGATTACCTGGGCCTTCGTGACGGTGTTGCTGCCGGCACCCACTTCCGTATGGCCGATGCTGGGTGGAGTATTGCTGGGTCGCTCGGGTTTTGTTTTTGCGCTGGCACTGGCTTACGATCTGCATGATCTTTCGTATGACCAAAAACACGGACTGCCCACACTGGCGGGTCGTTTGGGTGAAAAACGAACCTTCTCCCTGATATATGCGGCCCTGTTTTTATCGGTGATTGCCGTGGCATTCAATCTTTATCTGAAAGTCTATTCGACCGGAGCGGCGCTGGGTTTATGGCTGTCATTGTTCGCATGTGCCCTGCTGTTGCCTCGTTTTTTTCAAAAAAAGGCCTTCTCTCCCTGGAGAAAAACGCTGATTGACGCCCTGATGCCGTTTCAATTCCTGTTGGTCTGGTTGCATACCGAGGCTTTTTGCTCCTGAGATCTATTTTACTTCATAACAATACCGCGCATAACCCCTTCGTCCGTCGGGGGCTTGGACCACCACTTCAGCACAAAAAGTGCTGCGATCTTCGCTCTGGGAAAAAACAAGCGTTGCCGTCCCCGTTTGGTCGGTGCGAAATGTGGGCTGCCAGTGTGCTACCGGTTGTAAACGGGGCGTTTGTTTTGTGCCATCCGGAAAAACCATGGCAGGAAGCATGCCCTGAATCGTAAATATCTCGCGCTCTTTTTCAGCCGGCAAAGGCAGGCGACCGGAAATGCTGCGGATACGCACCACGCCACCGCCACCAATGGCGGGATACAGTTTTTTTAATTGCTTGGGGTCGGACAATACCTGAATTTCAGCGATCAATGACTGATCAAGTCGCCCGATAAAATCGGCGTCGTAGGTGGCTTTTTGATCGAGCAAAAACAGGAGTGGCGCATCAAAATTGGCATGTGTATCTGAATTGTACATGGTCGCTGTGTACCGATCGCCTTTTTTTACAAACTTGACGCGCCAGATGACTTCCTGAAAGAACGTGGCCAGGTCGGGGAATTGCTCGTAATTTGGAACGGAATAAACTTGTTTGGTTTTCCATTCGGGCGCCGGTACGCGGTCGGCTGCTTGCGCGACCGGATTTTCGGTTTTGCCGTATAACTGATAGATTTTCTTGCGTTTCCGACTTAAATCGAGGTAGCGAAGCACCCCTTCTGTGTAGCGCAATGGCGGGGGAGGCGGTTGAAGATTCGGTTCCGCATCTTTCCAGTAAACCTGAAACGGCTCATCCTGAAAAGGAAGCATCTGCAAGCGGCGCTCACCTTCAAAAGCCGGCAGATTAACAACAAATTGCCCTCGATCCGATTTGGTAAAATGAAGTTGTTGGGTCTCCACATCCAATACCGGAATCAGGTTGATATTCGGCAAAAGCCCTTGCAGCGGATCTTTTACCCAACCCTGTAAAAAAACACCCGAAAGCCAGGCGCCTTCGGCATCCAATGGCGCCCCGGACTGTATGCCGGTGGCGCCCAAAACGCCGGGACCACTTAATACATCATCTGTAACGCTCAAGGAGCCTTCTGCTGCCACCGGATGCCCGATTTCGTCGCTCACCCGGATTTGCAAACGCAGA
>JANRLZ010000225.1:0-3200 GCA_033762055.1 Saprospiraceae bacterium | reverse complement strand
TGACAGCAAAGACAGAAAAAAAACGAAAAACCATCTCAACCCCTCAACCATCTAAACTTCATAAACCCGCATCAACCAGAAAAACAAATACTATGTCGTACATTCGGAAACACTCGGTTTATCCCTTTGCCTTGCTGCTTCCTCTGTTGTTCTGGGGGCAAATGTTGCCGGAGGAAAGCGAGCTGCCTTCTGTTAATCTGATGGCGCCGGCAGTAACAATTACGGCCGATTCTGCACTCTGGACGGAAGCGGATGCGCAGTTGTTTGTTGAAAAACAAAAACGCGCGCTGGCGCACAGCGACCTGCCTTCCAAAACCCTGGCAGTGGCCCAGACTTTTGTCGGGACACCCTATGTGACAGGGACGCTTGATCGTTTTGCAAAAGAACAACTGGTGGTGAATTTGCGACAACTGGATTGCTGGACTTTTGTAGAAAACAGTCTGGCCATCGCGCTGGCAGATCCCGGCAATTTCGAGGCTTACAAGGCTCACCTGCAGGAATTGCGCTATTGGGGGGGCAATATTGACGGCTATGGTTCGCGCATCCATTATTTCAGTGGCTGGTTGCTGCAGAATGAAAAGCGCGGATTGTTTCAAGACTTAACGGAGTCGCTCGGTGGTGTGCCTTACAAGAAAAAAATTGGCTACATCTCGGCCCGCCCGGCCAAATACCCGAAAATAAAAGACCCGGAAAATCTCCGCGCACTCCGCGCCGCCGAACGCCGCATCAACGCGCACACCTGGTTTTATATTCCGAAAAATCGCGTAGCCAACATCGAGAGCCAGTTGCAGGAGGGCGATATCATTTCGCTGACCGCCTGGAAACCGGAGCTCGACATTGCGCACCAGGGCTTTGCTGTAAAAATCAAGGGTCGTATACATCTCATGCACGCCTCGTCGTTGGGAAAAAGAGTCCTGATTTCCAAACAACCGCTGCCCGAATACCTTGCCACCCAAAAAGGCCAAACCGGTATTATGGTGGCGCGGCTGCGCCCCTGAAGGCCCCTTGCAATATGAACCGCATTGATCGTTTGATGGGTATCATAACCCGGTTGCAGGCGCAGAAATACCAGACGGTGTCGCAAATTGCCGGGCATTTCGGCATTTCGGAGCGCACAGCATTTCGTGATTTGAAAGCGATCGGCGAAATGGGTATTCCCATCCATTTTGAGGCAGGAAGAGGGTATTCCGTGGGACAAGGTTTTTTCCTGCCGCCGGTTTCGCTCACTGTGGAAGAGGCCAATGCCCTGTCGCTGGCCGAACCGCTGATTGTGCGTTTTTCCGATAAATCCATTCAGGCTTTTTATGCCTCGGCGCTGACCAAAATTAAAATGGTACTGGGGCGTGGTCAGCGCGAGAAAATGGAGTTAACACAGTCGGCCGCGGCGCATTTTATCCCGGATCATTACTCCCATTTGATGCCGGAGACGGACTATCTCATTCCGCTGCAAACGGCCATTTTACAGCGACAGGTCGTTAACATTCATTACGAAAACGCCGATGGCGATACCTCTGCTCGCGACATCGAACCGATTGGCCTCATTTTTTATTCCCTTAACTGGCATTTGATCGCCTGGTGCCACCTCCGGCACGAGTACCGTGATTTTCGGGTGAATCGCATTCAGCGTCTTTGGGTGAAACTCGAACCCTTTCGCAAACGCGATCATATTGACCTGAATGAATACCTGCAACAAATGCAGCGGGAAATTTCAGAAAATCCGGAACACCCACTGACATAGGGTTGTCAGTGAACGGGAATTCCTTTGCGTCAGGTAATTTAACCAACGCAAACAATGAAGTTCAAACTCAAGGTGCAACGCACCATCCACGCCTCTCTTGAAAATGTATGGGCCGCCCTGACTGAACCGGAATGGGTAAAGCGGTATTTTTTTGGCAGTGAATTGATCACCACCTGGCAACCCCAAACCCCCGTTTTCTTTCGTGGCGAATGGGAGGGCAAGACTTACGAAGACAAGGGTACGGTGCTTCGTTTCGAACCTTTAAAAATGCTTTCCTACAATTATTTCAGTTCCTGGTCGGATTTGGAAGATCGCCCCGAAAACTACCAGATTATTACTTACCGGCTAAAGCAAAAAGGCGAAGCCTGCCTGTTGACCATCGAACAACGAAACATTGACACCCTTGAAAATAAAATCCATTCCGCCAAAAACTGGGCAGGGCTGCTGTCGGAATTACAAAAATTGATGGAAGTCTGATAATGCACACGACCAACTACTACAACACCTTTATCGAAATCGCCGAAGATTGTCCGGTGGCTGCTGCCGAGATACCGCCACAAAAGGGCGAGGAAAAAACCGTGGCCAACCTGCAATTCGATCTGATTGTGGAGCATCCGTATCGCTACACATCCGACGAGATCATTTTCGGCATTCACGCCCTGCGCAAGGGTATTCCTGCCAACGAGGCCGAACGCAGCGCTTTTTTCTCCAAAGGGCAGGCGTGTATGCGCAGTTCGCCGCTGCCCAAGCGCTACGGTTGGGGCGTACATCATAATGCGGAAGGCAAGGTGGCCATTTACCCCGCCGAGTCGGAGGACTACCGGAATTTGATCGCCGACACAGCCGTGAAAAAGGTAAAAGCCATGCGCTCAAAACGCGCGTGAGAGGGGTGGAGGCACTAATTTTATACAAACTCTTCGCGCAACAATTCAATCCTTCCATAGCCCTTAAAATGATAGTCCATATATTTTCAAGCCATCCATTTTGGAACGTAAGGGAAAATTAAAAACAACGGGATCCCTAAACCCCATAAACCATCCTCAATACCCCCCGATCGAAAGCATGACCAACGTACACCCTTCCACTGTTTCAATGTTGCGCTCTTTGGCGAGCTGCGCGAGTTCGGCGTTTTCCGTGCCGGGATTGAAGATGATACGCCGGGGATGCAGCGAAAAAATATAGTCGTAATAAGCGGGCTGCCGTTCCGGGCCTACATACAGCGTCACGGTATCCACGCCCTCTGCCGGCGGTGTGCCGGTGAGAATTTCTTGTCCCTCAATTTCTCCCTCCCGGATACCAACCGGTACAACCTCATGGCCATGCTGTCGCAAACGCATGGTGGCGAGATAAGCATAACGCGCCGGATTAGGGGTGGCGCCGAGAACAAGGGTCTTTTTCATTCTTTTAAAATTGAAGGCAGCGAAACAAATACTTTGTCAATAAGTTAGGCAAGGTCGGGTAC
>JANRLZ010000224.1:0-12276 GCA_033762055.1 Saprospiraceae bacterium | reverse complement strand
CGCCGGAGGGCCGGTAATGATCAACGGGCCGAGAAAGAAAGCGCCCTGTTGGTCGTAGTCGGTATTCCAGTGATTGGGCTCGCAGCCTGTATTGGAGGCGTCCCAGTTCCATAACCCCGGAGGCGTCACCGTAATTTTATGCGCAACCTGTCCGGTATTCCAGTTCGCTACCACCGGTTCTTGTATCCCGGTAAACAGCCAGTTGATATAAGCGCTCAACGTAACGGTGCGGGTGGCACAGTCTACTTCTGGAATCGTTACAGGATTGCAGTGGCCCATCGCAATGGCCAGCGAATCGGCTTTTGTGAGCCGCCGGGGTTGCATGCCGCTTCCCGGTTCGCCATTATTGGCCGATAAAAGGTTCGGGATGACAAAAAGCGCGAGCAATAAGATTAAATGAAATAATGTGTAGCGTTTTGTCATAAATTAATCTGAGTGATGAAAAGTGAAAGGAGGGCTTGCATGTTGATGGCGGTGCATCATCATTTACATAGATGCAGGCAAAGGGTAAATCGTTGATGAAATCTGGAAAAATATCATCAACGCCGTTTGAATGCCTGGTGTCAAACAGTCGTCCTCAAACCTGTACCCTGTAATGGAAATTACCGCCGATTGCCTGCTGCCCAAATTTTTGTGCCGAATGTATGACGGAATTCAACTTTAATCCGCCAAAAAGTTTACTGAACGCTGAATTTTTTCTTCTAAAGACACCAAAGTCTCCGTACGCTGGATCCCCGATATTTTCTGAATTTTATCCTGCAACACTTGGCGCAAGTGGTTCGTATCTTTGCAGACTATTTTGCAGAATAAACTGTACATACCGGTCGTGTGGCTGGCTTCTACTACCTCCGGAAC
This sequence comes from Saprospiraceae bacterium, assembly GCA_033762055.1. Classification (GTDB taxonomy): domain Bacteria; phylum Bacteroidota; class Bacteroidia; order Chitinophagales; family Saprospiraceae; genus M3007. The sequence goes on along the minus strand of JANRLZ010000224.1, from coordinate 11,421 downwards.
TTGTTCCAGCTGCGCTACCACCGATTCAAATAGTTGGCTTTTTTCCAAAAATATGCCCACAAATGCCGTAACATCATAACCCAGCCGATGAAAATCAAGCACCAGACTCGACCCCTTTACAATACCCATTTCTTCCATTTTTTTCATTCGAACGTGGATGGTGCCGCTGGATACAAAAAGTTGTTTGGCTATGTCGGTATAAGGTAATTTGCCGTCTTCCACCAGTTTGGCTAAAATCTGGCGATCCAATTTGTCGAGACGTGGCAGTTCAGGCGGTTGCATCAGGCGGAAAATTGAAAGGATGATTAATAGATTGTATGAAGAATTTGTTTGCTGAAACAAATTTCAATAAATACTGAAAAATTTTGAACAAAATTAGGGTATTTTTGAAAAATTGAAAACAAAATTCAAAAAGCACGCATTCTCAAACTTTCTCCGGAATGGGTATTTAAAGAGATATTCCACGAAATAACAAAAAGGTTCTGACAATTAGCAACATGACAAATAGCAACCCAAGCTCAAAATTCCAGGTTCGTCTTCCGCTTTTGCTGGCAGCCACCATGGCCCTCGGCATGTTTATCGGCCAACAACTTCCGCATTACGATCGCAATTTTCGGCTCGAATCCCGCCAGGGCGGCAGATCGGGTTTGCTCGACGAAATCCTGCGCTATGTGGAAGCCAAGTACGTAGATTCCGTCGCCGTCGAATCTCTGCGCACCGGAGCCATTGATCATTTGCTCGAACAACTTGATCCGCATTCGGTCTATATTTCTCCTGATGAACTACAGGCAGTAGAAGACGATATGCATGGCGAATTTGAAGGCGTCGGTATCGAATTCATTCTCGTTGACGACACCATCCAGGTGGTTGCCCCATTGGCAGGCGGACCCTCTGAAGCTGCCGGTATTCTGGCCGGCGACAAAATTGTAAGCATCAATGATACGATTGTAGCCGGCGTCAAAATCGAAAACGGCAAAATTTACAACCGGCTTCGCGGCCCGAAAGGCTCCAAGGTCAAAATCGGTATCCTGCGCGGACGCGAAAGCGCGCTGCGCTATTTCGAGGTGGCCCGCGATGTCATTCCGGTGAAAAGTGTCGAAACCGCCTACATGCTCGACGAACACAGCGGCTATATCCGTGTTGCACGGTTCAACGACAATACTTATCAGGAGTTTATGCAAAACCTCGCGCCGCTTGTCGAGGAAAAAGGCCTGAAAAATCTGGTGATTGACCTGCGCGGCAACCCCGGCGGTTATCTGGAAGAAGCCACCGATATTCTCAGCCAGTTTTTTCCGGAAGGCAAACTGCTGGTGTACACCAAAGGCCGCTCCGGCCAGCGCAAAGACTATAAGAGCAATGGCCGTGCTCGCTTCAACATCGAACATGTGGCTGTATTGATTGATGAAGGTTCGGCTTCAGCCAGCGAAATCGTCGCCGGCGCTGTGCAGGACTGGGATCGCGGCTGGGTGATCGGGCGGCGTTCTTTCGGGAAAGGCCTGGTGCAGGAACAATACCCGCTTTCCAACGGCGGGGCCATGCGCCTGACCGTATCGCGCTATTACACCCCCAGCGGACGATGTATTCAGCGCGATTACAAAAAGGGAGGCGATTACGACCACGAAGCCGAACGGCGCCTTGAGAACGGCGAACTCGCCGATTCCACCCGTATCAAACCAGCCGACAGCACCCAGTTTTACACCGGACAGGGCCGTATTGTGTACAGCGGCGGCGGCGTGACACCGGATGTTTTTATCCCGCTCGATACTTCGTATGCCGGTGTATATTTTAATGCAGTCAGGCAATTGATCCCGCAATTTGTTTCCCGCTGGATGGAGGGGCGTGACCGTAACACCTTGCCGGCCAGTCTGGCTGATTTTGCGCAAAATTTTACCCTGAATGCAAATACCCTTGAAGAATTACTCGCTTATGCAGAAAAACAGGGCGTGAAGAAAAATGAAGTCGAACTGGAAAAATGCCGCGCAGAATTGCGCCTCCAAATCAAAGCCCGGATAGCAAAAGTGTTGTTTGGCGATGAAGGTTTATACAAAATTCTGAACGACGACGACCCCGCGGTAGATAAGGCACGGCAGTTATTGCGGAGTGGTCAACCCGTTGCCAAACGCTGATACATGCATCCTGTTGATACCCTCCAACTGCATTTCAACCCCCAGCAAATGGTGGTGCTGAACATTGCCATGGCATTTCTGATGTTCAGCGTGGCCCTGGATGTACGCTTTTCCGATTTTAAAAAGGTGGCGCAGTTCCCGCAGTCGGCAGGTGTGGGTTTGCTGGTCCAATTTCTGGTATTTCCCCTGTTAACCCTGGGAATCATCGCGCTGTTTCAGCCGCCGGTGAGCGTAGCGCTGGGCATGGTACTTGTCAGTATGTGTCCTTCAGGAAATATGACCAATTTTCTGGTGCATTTTGCCAGGGCTAATGTGGCGCTTTCAGTAACTTTAAATGCGATCATTATTCTGTCGGCCACGTTTGTCACTCCGGCCGGCTTTTTATTCTGGTCGAAGCTGGTGCCCGATTCTGAGGCGTTGCGCCAATCGTTTGAAATCAAATTCAGCGATATGGCGCTGATTATTGTCGAACTGATCGTGCTGCCCTTGCTGGCAGGTATCTGGCTGCATGAAAAAAAACCGGAACTCGTTGCGCGTATTCGTCCCTGGGCGCAACGGTTGTCGCTGCTCATCTTTTTTGTTATCCTCAGTCTCGCCCTGCTTGGCAACCGGGAAAACATTGTCAATTACCTTGGATTTATTTTTGTGATCGTGGCCGTCCACAATATCGCCGCACTTTCCAACGGATTTTTGTTGGGAAAACTGTTTCGCCTGCCGGAGCAGGATTGCCGCACCCTGGCCTTTGAAGGCGGCGTACACAACACGGCATTGGGATTGTTGCTGATTTTCAAATTTTTCGGCGGATTGGGCGGCATGGCCCTGATCGCTGCCTGGTGGGGCATCTGGGATCTGGTGACCGGAATCGGACTGGCTTATTTCTGGCGGGTTTCTTCCAAAGAAACGGCGTGAAATTTCCCGCAGATAGCGCCGATTTTTTCGGTGATCTTCACAGATTTGTGTGTTGCTTGGTATATTTCATCAAGTACAGACCCATCGGGGGTATCTGCGAAAAAATCTGTGTCATCTGCGGGAAACTACTCAAGTCTTCTGGTGCTTTTTCTTGGCTGCCGGAAACAGAATATTGTTCAAAATCAGGCGAAATCCCGGCGAGTTCGGGTGCAGATTCAGGTCGGTCGGCGGGTCGCCCACATAGTGACGGTAGTCTTCGGGGTCGTGGCCGCCGTAAAAAGTCCAGAATCCTTTCCCGTAAGCGTTGTGGATGTAACGCGCTTCATTGGCGGGTTTGTTTTCGCCCATGATCAGCACGTTTGATTTGATGAATTTTTTATTGAAAGCCGTGGCTTGCCCCATGAATCCTTTCACTGTGCGCGTATGACACTGGGTGAGCATGGTTGGGACCGGATCCCATTTTGCTGAAAAATCGAACAGGGTGATATAATCCTGCTCGGGCGAGACCCGGCGTCCGGTCACTTCACTGTTGTCAATGGTGGAGTGTTCGTACACGGTGGGGTCGGTGAGGACGGTAAAATTCTCAAAGGCAAAAGTTCTGGAAAAATCCAGTTTGCTCTGGCAATTCGGGTCGGTGGCGTCGCCATCGAAAGGCGTCGCGCAAATATCGGTTCCTTCGGCCGCCAGGGCAATATCGTAGGTGTCGGTGGCCGAACACATGGCAAACATAAAGCCCCCGCCAATCACGTATTCTTTTATCTTTTTTGCCACGGCCAATTTCAGTTGGCTCACCTTGTCGAATCCGTTCTGACGTGCGAGGGTTTCCATCAAATGAACGTGCTGGCGATACCAGGGCTGGCCGCTGTTGCTGGCGTAAAATTTTCCGTACATCCCGGTAAAATCCTCGTGGTGCAGGTGGAGCCAGTCGTATTCTACCAGTTTGTCCTGCAATACTTCCGTATCATATACGACATCGTAGGGTATTTCCGCATAGGTAAGCACAAGCGTCACCGCGTCATCCCAGGGTTGGATTACCTGACCTTTTTCGTCTTTATCCGGGGTATAAACCGCGATTTTTGGCGCCTTTTCCAGTTTAATCACATCTTGATTAACCTCCGGATTGAGGATGTCATTTTGCAGATTGGCAAACTGTCCATCGGCGATTACTTCATAGCTGACATCGCGTGTTTTGCACTCTTTTTCAAATGCAGGGGTGTACACAAAAGCAAAACTGCCGCCGCGATAATTGAGCAGCCACCAGGCTTCGACACCTTGCGAAAGCACCCAGTAAGTGATGCCATAAGCTTTCAGGTGATTGCGCTGGCCCTTTTCATCCATCGGCAGAAGAATGACCGATGCACGGAGCTGGGAAAAGGCGCAGAGCAGGAGTACGAAGAAGATAAGTAGTTTGCGCATATCAATCAGAGTATCGTTGATGGGGTTTGGGAAGTTTAGGAGGTTGATGGGGGTTAAACGTTGAAGGGATCCATATGGTTTTCAGCGAACGGGCGTCCATTCTTTTAAAAACGACTTTCTACCGAAAAGCATCCACGCGCCTTCGCGCAAATAGATGAAAATAATGCCCCAGTACCCGTAATGACGAAAACGACGGGGGGAATGGTGGACGCGCAGTTTCGACAAATAGCGGACTTTGCCAAAGTCCTGCAAGCGGTAGAAAAGGTTGCAGTCTTCGCCGGCTGTTAACCTTTCGTCATAACCGCCCACCCGCTCAAATGCCTCGCGGCGTACCAACTGGCATTCGCCTTTTGCCAGGGGGACTTTTATCCAGAACGAGATTCGGATAATGGCGTTCATCAAAATATGAAACAGCCGATCCGAGCTGCGTGCTTCTTCCGGGTACACCCAGATGGGCGTGGTGGCGCCCACGACACGCGGGTTTTCTTCAAAATAAGCAAAAACCTTTCCGAAAAAATGATCCTTGTCAGGAATCCGCACGTCGGCATCCAGCCGAAACAGAAGCGGCGCCTGTGCTTTGGCGGCGCCAAGATTGCAGCCAATGGCGATATTTTGTTTGCCTTCGCCGGCCTGAACGAGTTTGATCCGGTGACCCGATTGTTCGGCAAAGTGGCGGATAATGTCCACCGTGCCGTCGCTGCTATGGGCGTCGGAGACAATAATTTCGAGGTTGTATTTTTCCCAGAAAGGTTCAAATTGCGCCAGGGTGTTGCCGATATATTTGGCTTCGTTGCGCGTCGGGATAAAAATGCTGAGTCGGGGGGTATCCATGATAGATGGAAAGAACGGGCGCCGGAAGGGCATTGCCGACCGGTCAATCGCCCGGTTTTAGGTCAAATTTTTTGATCAAATCATCCACCAAAGGGTTGATTTCCTTCATCTTATCCAACTTTTCCTTTGCGGTCAGCGGACGATTCGGGCGCGTTTGCTGCAATTGCTCGGCCTGTCTTTGTTCGTCGAGCAACACCTCGATTTTAAGGGAAGGGTGATGCAGCCGGCGGCGCAGGGTGTCGAGCAAACGCAGGACTTCATTTTGCAAATGATTGCGGTCGGTGCTACTCCCGACGGTGGCGCTTAATACCGAGCCATTTAGTTCGAGCACAGCGTTTCTAAGCGCCATTCGCACCAGGTTGGAGTTGAGTAACTCTGCGTAAGCCAGCCACTCGCTGCGGGCATTTTCGAGACTGAGACGGCTTTCGAGTCGGGCGCGTTTGTTTTCTTCGTCGGCAACCAACTGATCGAAAGCGTCGAGGCGCATGGGGATGTTTTCTAATTTCATGCTGCCGGTGCGCAGGCCTTTGCGGACATCAATCAGGTCGTCGGCAGAAAGCGCGTGGGCATTGGTAGTGGGTGCAATGGAAGGGACGGGCGGGGCCGGCGGGGCAGCGGGCGCCGGTTGCGGTCGCTCTGGCACAGTTCGCGGCCCCTCGCCCTTCACATCAGTCGTTTTTTTTTCCAGTACAGCGCCTTGCACCGCCCGCCCGATATGGCACATTTTGAGCAGCGCCATTTCGACGTGCAGGCGTTTGTGTCGCGCCATTTTAAAATTGATATCGCAATCGTTGCACAAGTTCAGGGCAGTGAGCAGGAACGAGGCCGGCGCGATACCCGCCTGTGCGCGATACCGTTCACGCAGGCTTTCGCCTACTTCGAGCAGGCCAAGTGTGGCCGGGTCTTTACACACCAGCACGTTTCGCAGGTGTTCGGCCAGTCCGAGTACAAATACCTCCGGATCAAAGCCTTTGCGCAGGATGGTATCGAAACAATTCATCAGCGTAGCGGCATCTTCTGCAAGCAACGCATCGGTGATTTGGAAATAATAATCGTAATCGAGAACGTTCAGATTTTCAATCACCGCATCGTAGGTGATTGTCTTGCCTGAACCGCTGGTAATACGGTCGAAAATGGAGAGCGCATCGCGCAGGGCGCCGTCTGCTTTTTGGGCGATGATGTGCAGGGCATCTTCCTCGGCTACGATGTTTTCCTGCCGGCAGATGGCTTGCAGGTGCGCCACTGTGTCGGCCACGCCAATGCGGCGGAAATCGAAAATCTGGCAACGCGACAGGATGGTGGGAATAATCTTGTGTTTCTCGGTGGTGGCCAGGATAAAAATGGCGTAGGGTGGCGGCTCCTCCAGGGTTTTCAAAAAGGCATTGAAAGCCTGGTTGGAGAGCATGTGCACCTCGTCAATGATAAACACTTTATAACGCCCCTGCTGCGGTTGGAAACGCACCTGTTCGGTGAGCGCGCGGATATGCTCCACCGAGTTGTTGGAAGCCGCATCAAGTTCGATGATATTGAATGAAGCGTTTTCGTTGAACGACTTGCAGGAGGAGCATTCGTTGCAGGCTTCGTATTCGGGCGTTCGGTTTTCGCAGTTGAGAATTTTGGCGAGAATACGGGCGCAAGTGGTTTTGCCTACGCCGCGTGGCCCTGTGAATAAAAAGGCGTGCGCTACCTGACCGTTGGCCAGGGCGTTTTTGAGCGTGCCGGCCACATGGCCTTGCCCCACTACGTCCTGAAAGCGCTGGGGCCGGTATTTACGGGCTGAAACGACAAAGTTGCTCATAGGCCTTTCTTCTTGGGCTGTAAAGGTAATTCAAGGGAAGAAAGGCGAGGGATGAAGTTTTCCACAGACAGGTTTTTTTGTTGGACAGGATTTACAGGTTTATTGTTCGACAGGATTTACAGGTTTTTTGATGGTGTACGCTTTGAATTCCGAATCAGACTTTCGAAATTTTTACCCCAACAATCCTGTAAATCCCGCCTAACCCAAAATCCAGTCAACTCTCGAGGGTATCCAGAAAACGCTGGATTTTTTCTAGAAGCATGGCGTCTTTGTCGGTGAGTTCTTTTTTGGCGAACTCGGCGGTGCTGCGTGCTTTGGCTTTGTTGCCCTGGAGTTTGTAGATGCCTGCCAGCGTCATCCAGTATTCCGCCAGACCACCGTTTTCTGCGGCGGTTTTGGCCCATTTTTCGGCCTGGGAAAGCACCTTTTTGTCCTCCGGGAAGGCACGGATCAGGGAAACGGAGAGGTCGTGGAGCTTGGCGGCGTTATTTTTAACTTCGGCTTTCTGGTACGCCTTGGCGGTTTTGAGGTACATGTCGGCGTCTTTCACCGCCTTGGCGTAGTTCATATCTGCCTCAAATGCAAAAGCGTTGCCGCGGCCGGGGTTGCCGGCTTTCATTTTGGTTTTGGCAACGTCGAGCAGGGTTTTGTTTTTGAATTCGATGGCTTTTCCTACGGTTTGCTTGCAAGCTTTTTCTACGCGGGCATTTACGGCGTCTTCTCCGGCGAGGGCTGTGATTTTATCACGGTGTTTCAACAGCAGATCAAATACCCGGCTGTCGGCATCTACGGCGCCTTCGAGGATGAACCGCAGATTGAACTCGGTCGTCAGGTCTTGCTGGGTGTTGAGGTATTCGTTGGTGATTTTCAGCGAAGGTTTGCCGGCGGCATTGAGTGCGCGCACATAATCGAACATCAGTTTGGGTTCACGATTGCCTTCGGCATATTTTTTCTCGTAATCAGCCGATTTGTCGTTTTTACCCAGGGCTTTCCGCCCTGTTTCGAGCAGTTGATCCACGTTTTTGGCGCCGACTTCTTTCAAAACAACTTTCCCGCTTGCATCAATAAACATCAGCGTAGGGTAGGATCCGACCGGGTATTTTCCGGCAAATTCGGCGTTTTCAGGTTTTTCCATGTCAATTTTCATGTTGACGAAATTGGCATTAAAAAACTCGCCGGCCTTGGGGTCGGGGAAAGTTTGCGCCGCCATGCGTTTGCAGGGGCCGCACCAGGAAGCAAAAGCGTCTACAAAAATCAGGCGTTCTTCAGATTTGGCTTTTTCCAGGGCCTCTGTCCAGGTGCCGTGAAAAAATTCAATGCCTTGCGCCTGAACGGCTTGCACGGCAAAAACAAAAAAAACAAGGAGTGGGGAAACGAGATTTTTCATGCGCTAAAAACGATGCAAGTTCAAAAGAGTTGCAAAGATACAGGATGCACGGCGGACGGACAACGGCGGACGGTTTTTGAAAGTTGGGTTGCGCTGAAACCGGCTGCAAAAAAAAGATCCAGGATAAAAATCAGGGCAGTCGGAAACGGGAAAGACGGTTGCATAAAGTCGGGATGAAAGATAATAAAATATATCCATACCACCTGACTTGTGCCGGATCGCAAAGGACGTCGGGAATCGGACGATCATTTGTCGGGAAGAAAAACAAAAAACCATAAAAAAGCCACGATCCCGAAATGGAACCGTGGCTACAACAAAAGTGTATATCAATGATTTTTACTCGTGTTTGACCACCTTGATGGTCTGTACCTGATCTTCTGCTTCGAGGCGGAGCAGGTAAAAACCGGGTGAAAGATGGGCGGTGGGTACGGTATATGCAGCCTGACCGGCCTCGAAGCGCTCTTCGAGTACCACTTGTCCGCTCAGGTTGAGCAGGCGCAGCCAGACCGGCGTTTGGGCGGCTTGCTCGAAGTGGAGGGTCAGTTGATCGTCGAAGGGGTTGGGCGCTACGTTGAGTTTTAGTTGTGGCGCCGTTTTTTCGCTGCGTTCGTCAAGGCCGCCCGGCGCCCGCGTAGGCGGTGTCGGCAGGTTGGCCGGAATCGCCGTCAGGCGCTGGATTTCGTAGCCTGTGCCGGGGCCGGAGAGCAGATAGGTGGTGGTCAGATGCCCGATGATGTTGCCGTTGGGCAGTTTTACTTCCGACAGGTTAAAACTTGCAATCTGGAATAAACCGGAACCGTTGTTGATGTAAATTTGAAAATTGTGGCCCTCTACCCCGGCGAATGTGGGGTCTTCTCCGTCAATTTTAAAGGTATAATCTCCGCCGACCGAAGTAACCTTTGCCCGCAGTTTGCCATTTTCTTTCCTTACAATAAACTGCCGGAAAAAACCGGGGTTGGTCTTCTGCAACACCTTGAAATAATAACTCGTACCGTCGGTAGTAAACTCACAGGTATTGTTCGTATGGTCAATGGTGCAAACTGCCGGGTTGTTGGAGTTGGAGAGACCCATTACAACAAGATCGGTAATCACCGTACTCCCCGCATTGCTGATGATAACATCCAGGCTTTCGGTGCCATCCGAACAGATCGCGTTGATGACGGAATAATACTGTGTACCCGGCTGCAAGCCGTTGATGACGATTTCGTCGGTGCCGGGTGGCGCTACGAGGTTGCTGACCAGAAGGTGTCCGGCCAAACGATACGTTTTGATACGGTGGGAAATGCCGGGTGGTACCACCGTCGACCATTCCAGTTTCAGCCAGTTGGAACCGAACTGGGTATAGCCGGCACTGGCAGGCGGGGGCATTAAGCAAGGAGGAGGATCCGCCGGTCCGCCGGTTGCTCCGTCGGAAAAAGGATTTGCAAAGGCAAAATGGCTTAGGAGGGCAAAGAGAAAACAGGATAAAAGTGATTTGTTCATGGACAATGTGTTTATTAAAAAATCTCCGGCAAACATATTTCGAAAACGCTCGGAAAAAAATGGACAATTTTGCCGACTTTTTCCCGGCGTTTTCCACCGGGAAGAAAAAACGTACCCATGCAGCATTCTTTTTTGATCGAAATTGTACAAAAATTAGGCGTAAACAGCCGCAACGAGGTGTTGGCCTTTTTACAATCGCCTTATTTTAATCGGGATACCCATGCACGGGAAGTGGTTACCCTCTACGAGACGCTGGTTGCAGCAGCGCCGGATTACGATGGGGCAGCCCTTGACAAGGAAAAAATGTACCAGACGATCTTCCCCGGCAAAGCTTTTGTGCCGGGAAAGATGGATAAACTAATGACCGAACTGAAAAAAATGCTGCGTTTGTTTGTGATTACCCAACAGGCATTATCCGCAGACAACGAGGTCAACCAGCAATTAGCCTGGGTGGCGTGGCTGAGAAAACAGAACCTGAAAGACCGCTATCATCTGGCGTTTAACAAACTAAAAAACAGAAAGGCCGTTGAATCGCTGGATGAATACCGGATCAGGCTGGAAATTGCCCGGGAAGCTTATGAATGGGAAAGTACACACAACCATTTGCAAGGCGACTTGCATATCCCTCAGCTCACCGAACAACTCAATTTGTACCATCTTGCTTTTAGGCTGGATTTGCACAACCGGTTTTTATTGCAGCAAAAAGTGGCAAATGTTCAGAAAACAAACGAATTTGATAGAAACGAAGCGGATTATATCAGAGAAAGCCCTTTCCTTGGCATGTTAAAACAAATGAATAATTTGTTGCAAAAAGATACGCCGGGTAGCGCCGATTTTCTTTTATTCACGGAATTTCTGGAGCACAACAAAACACATATTCCTGCTGATGTCATCCGATTATACAGCGCCTATCTGCGCAATATTTGTACCCTTTTGATCAACGCCGGGCATTTGGAATATTATCCCATTCTGCATCAAATATATAAAGACAGTCTGGCGGAAGGAAACCTGATATACATGGGGCGGATAGAAGCAAATGCCTACCTCAATATTGTGGCCATCGCCATCGGCGCAGGTGAACCGGATTGGGCGAAAGAATTTACTGAAAATTATAAAAATCTGATACACGATCCCCATCCCTTTTATTATGAATTCAATACGGCCCGCTGCCTTTTTGCGACAAAACAATACGAAGAGGTTTTGCTTATTTTACAAAAAGAAACCATCCTGTCTTCTGCCTCCAATTTTTATCAATTATTAGTAAGAATACTAGAGCTGAAGGCGTATTATGAACTTGATTCAGAGTTACTACCTTTTAAAATGGATGCCTGCCGAAAATTCATAGAAAGAACTACACCAAAGGCAATACCCAAGCGGCTAAATGCTATGAACCTCAACTTCATCTACATCCTCAACCAACTGGTACAATCGCCCCGGAAAAGTCCGGATCGGGCGGAGAAGATTTTGAAACG
>JANRLZ010000223.1:0-6340 GCA_033762055.1 Saprospiraceae bacterium | reverse complement strand
TTGCGAGCAGGGTGTACAGCGTGGTATCTAATGGACTCGCCAGCGGCGCCGGACAATCCAGGCAACTGAGTCCGTCGGGGGGCGACCAGGCCAACTGAAGCGGCCCAACCCCGACCGTTTCGGCCTCCAGCAACACCGCGGCGCCGATGCGGAGGGTGGTATCCATCGGCAGCGTGAGTTGCAGCGGGGGGTAGGAACCGACATTGACGGTGACGATTGAATCGCAGGACAGACTGCCGGCGAAGGAGAAAATTGCCGTGGTGTCGGGCGGTAAAAGCAGGCCGTTATAATTAAAAAACTCGTTTGGACAGATGGTTGCCGATACATTTGAAGCGCTGTTTTCCACGCCCAGCACCTGTACGGTCAGCAGGGTGTCGCAACCGGCGCCGGGTGCAGGCAGAAAAAAGAGCGCAGTGGTGTCGGGTGGCAGTTCGAAGCCCAAAAAGGGCAAGCTGGAACCGGCGCAGACAAATGTATCGAGGCTTGTAAACAGCGTATCGCGCAAACTGACGCGCAGCGTATCGGTTGAAATACAGCCGTTGGCGTTTTGGGCGGTGACCACCCATTCGATGTCCGTGCCCGGAGCAAGGGTTACCAGCGGACAATCGCTGCAACTCAGGAAATCGGCCGGACTCCAGTTCCACTGGGAAAAGAAAACAGGCAAGGAGTAACTTGCCGTAAGGTCGTTACACTGGTTGAGCAGGTCGGGGCCCAGATCGAGCGTGCTTTCCGGCGCGATGCTGATGGTGAGGGTATCGCTTTGGCGGATGCCGCATAAATCGCGCACTTCCACCCAGTAAGCGCCGGGGAAATCGGTGGTAATGGATGGCTCGATGCTGCCGTTGCTCCACAGGTACTGAGAGAATCCGCTTCCCGCATCTAATGAGACGATGCCGTTGTCGCACAAAACGAGATCGGGCCCCAGATCAAGGGGGGTGCTGACGGCGTCGCTGACGAGCAGATGCAGGGTGTCGGTCAGCGGGCCGCAGGGCGTTTGCAGGGTGGCGATGAGGGCGCCGGAACCGCTGCCCTGGAAAGCGACGAGGACCGTTGCGCCTTCCTGCTCCAGGGTCGCGTTGATGCCGTCGAGCGACCACTGCACGAGGGTGTCGGCGCAGGGCGGCAGTTGGACACGATAGGTATAAAAACCGGCTAAGGGGCCACAAATGGTGTCGGGTGAATCGGGGAGAAATGAAATGCGCGGCTGGTAATAATCAGAACTGATATTTCGGCAAAGCACCCCGAAGGTACTGTCAGGCAGCAGTGATTGGGCATCGCGCTGGTATTGGCAGGCCGATCCGGGTTCGTTGGGACGATGGATGACGCTTAAATAAGGATGTCCTGTAAAGTTGGAATTACCGGGTATGTATTTAAATCTGGAAACATAAATTTTCCCGTTCGGCGCCAATTGGATATCGCCGGTGGGAACGTTTTCCTGGATAAAAATTTCCTGCACCGGAAAATCCGGCTTGTCCAGATCATACTGGAACATTCGCGAAGCAAACGGCGGCATGTCGCCGGAAGGAAAAAGCGCGTAAAGAAACCGGCCATCGGGCGAAAAATCAAGGCTGGCAAAAGTGTTGGGCGTGACAGGTACATCTACCGGGAGAAATACCGGATTGGTCAGTGTGCCCGTGTTGGTATTAAACGAAAACAAGTGTACCCCGGGATCGCTTATTTGGCGAATCATGGCCACCCGGCGCCCGTCAGGCGAGAATTTGAATTCACCCAGCACGGTGACGCCCGGGAAAGAACTGTTTGTCTGAAAAGGCGCCAAACCGCCGCTATTTACATACCAGGCGTGAAAAGCGTTGGTATGCGGTACGCCGGTCAGCACCCAGAAAGCGTTCTCGCAAGTCTGTACGGCCGTAAATTCGAGAATAAAATTAGTTATAACCCCCAACGGCGTAGTCGCTTCCACCCCGCCAAAACCTGTGTTTAATGCCATGTTGATTTCTTTGACGGCAGCCTGTTGCGATTCACCGTTAAAAACAAAATACCGGGACTTGTCGCCCGGATGCGGAACGATTAACCCGCCGGTGAAATCACCCAATGGATGTTGCATGCGATTTACAGCGGTGTACCCGTTACTGCTCAGCAACAGGTTACCGACTTCATCGCTCATGGTAGAGCCGCTTCGATCGGTATGCCCCATTGCCGTTGTTAAAACGGCAGGCGGTTCGAAATTAAAGTCCAGCCCGGCATTATGCCCAAAGTGCCAAATATTGCCGCGTTTGCTTTTTTCACAAGGCGCGGGCGAGCAATCGCATTCCGCATCCAGGCAATCAAACAGTCCGTCGAGATCGTCATCCACACCATTGTCGCATAACTCCCGGGTGCGATTACAGGCCGGAGCGCAGAAGGTATCGAGCGTGGCGGTAAAGGGGGTCGAAATGGTAAGGGTGTCGGTTTCTAATGCCGGATCGGGCAGCGGGGCCATACTGTGGAAAGAATTGCCGTAAAAGACCTCTTCAAACCGGGCGGCAACATCGTAAGCCTCGCATTTTCCGGAAAAACCGCCGCGGTCGGTCAGCGTGATCAACAGGCGGGAATGATGGTTGGTGTCAGACGACCAAATATTCCCCGCCAGCAGAAAGCCGCCATTGGGCAGGGGCATTAAATCGTTGATCGTCTGAATGGCAGGGTATCCTCTTCCCCAAACCGGAAAAGCGTCTGCTGTTGTGCGCAACAACATAGCGCCGGTTTCATTAGCAAAAAAATATCGTCCGCAAAATGCCAGGTCGCCATTGGGCAACACCCGCATATTCGACAGGCCTCCAATGACCTCTTGCTGGTTTCCCAGGGTTTTGGTCCAGATTTTCACCCCGTTGGTATCCCACTTTGCCAGCAGGCTATTGAACCCTCTTGCATGATAATAAAGGGCATTTTCTTGTGGATGGTACAATAACTCCGGTTCGAATTGTTGCGTTGTAAGTACGCTGAATGATTTTTTCCACAACAAACTTCCATCCAATCCTATCTTTACAAGAACACCTGTGCCGGCGTTTCTCCCTATCGCAATCAAATTGCCGCCAGGAAGTTCCGTGATGGATTGAATGAGCACACCGGTTGCAATATCCTGTTGTTTTGACCAAATCAGGTTGCCGGCGAGATCCAGTTTGGCCCATAAAAAACCATCGAACTGATAGGAGCCACAAATGACCAGATGATTGTCTTCAGTAAGGATCACCTTTACAAGGCGTTGAAACTGATTTTGAAATTCAGGCATGCTTTTTCGCCATTCCATTTGGGCCTCGGAAGAAAACTTGGCCACACTGAGGTGTTTGCGTTCATCAACTATGGTGCCTCCAAATTCCGGCAATACCAGGGCAAAACCCGTATCAGGGGTGGCGCAAACACTCATTCGGAATATGTTCATGCTGTTGGCTGTATTCAAATCCAGGGTTTTTACCCAGATCAAAGCGCCATCAGGCCTGATTTTGGCAAATAAAACACCCAGGTCATAATAACCGGACAACAACAGGTTACTGTCGGCCAGGACGGTAATGTTGTGAAATTCAGGCTGCTGGTAGTAGGCCAGTTCCGGCAATTTCAACGAAAGCGTGTAAGTCAAAAAATCGCACTCGCCACTCGCGTACACGTATTGTACGGCGGTACTGCTGCAACTGCCGTTGCTCATTACCAGTTCGATGCGGTACTCGCCGCCGGCAGGGAACGACAGATTGTCGAGTGTGGGGCCTTGCGAGACGCCGTTCACCCACCACTCGAAAGTTCCCTGCCCCTGGCTGTTGTTTTGTATCAACACCGGTTCGTTGAGTTGAAAACTGCTGCCGTTGGTGCTGAAGGCGGCCGTGAGCGGACAACTCACCTCTACGATGGTTTGCGCTGTGGCGCTGCCGCAAAGGGCCGGATGGGCGGATGTCACAGTCAGTTGGATGGTGTACAATCCCGGTGTGGTAAACAGGTAGGAGGCGACAGGAAATGTACCAAATTCCTGTCCGTTGATGGTCCAGACATAACCGGCGGCGTTTTGGCTGGTGTCGGTAAAAAACACCGTTTCGCCGGAAAGCACCGGGTTGTCGCTGGTGATAAACCCGGCGGTAATCGGATCAGGACAAGGCGGCAGACAGCCTTTTGAGTCGAGCAGGGAGGCGCGCACACCCGAGAGGATCTGGTTCATGCGCGTACCCTGATCCGGGGTAAAATCGTGCATGCAGCCAAAAGTGCCGTAGTCCATAAAGTTGAGCGTCGGGTCGTTTTGATCGCTGGTAAAGGGCCCCGACTGGGTATCGGTATTGCAGGAATTGGCTGTTTGGTTGCAGGGCAAAGCGGCGGTACTTTGGTCGGGCGGGGTGTCGCAGATGCGGTCGCCCTGATTGAGGCAGTTGGCATTGGCGCAGCCCCCCTGGAACGTGTGGTACAGCCCGAAATAGTGCCCCACCTCGTGGGCGACGATCGGGGTATAGGCTATATCAGCGCCCCAGGTACGCGCTTCCACCACGATGCCGTCCTGCGCTTCGCCGTGTTGAAGCCAGGAGGTGGTGTAACCGCCCACGCCGCAGTCGCCGTTGGAGTGGCAGATCTCGCGCACCACCCAGATATTGAGGTAATCCCGGGGGTTCCATCGGATGGTGTTTTTGAGGGAAAGGTCTTGTGTGTTGTAGGTCAGCTGGGTGAGGGGACTTTGGGTGTGGGTGATGCCGTTGGTGGGCAGGTTGTCGGGGGTACGCTGGGCGAGGCAAAGCCGAATTTCGGTATCGGCGCCGCTGCCCTGGTCGAAGTGTCCGAGGTTGGCGAGCGCTTCGTTGAGCCAGGCGATGCCTTGTTGCACCTGGGCGTCGCCGAGATTTTCAAGGCCGTTGTCGTGAACGATGTGTACCACGACCGGGATGGTGCGGATATTTGCACCTGTGCGTGCCTGCGCTTGCTGGTGGTATTGGGTAAAAAAGTGGAGGATTTGCGCTTCTTTTTCTTCCCACAACGCCTGTCGTTCGGGCGATTGCAGCGCTTGATCGAAGAACCAGGGGGCGGCGCAGGGTTGGGCGTTCAGCCCATGCAGAATCATCAGGCCGAGGAACGGCAAGTAGTAGATGTGCTTCATAATTCGGTATTTTCGGCTCAAAATTAGGTGGGCTGAATTATTATTTCAATACTTGTTGCCACATTGACTAAATTTGTCAAAAAAATGATTTTTCAAAATGAAATTGCACCTGTTTTGCACAATATGGCTGTTTTTTACTATTATTTTAGCCATTCCGGTTTCTTCGCAAACCAATATCATTTCCACTTCCACGCAGGCGGCACAAATTTTACTGGGCAATTACGATCCGGCCGAATATGCCCCTGCATCACCGACGCCCGTGTATCCGGAAGTGCTGGCCGCCGAGCTAAAGGCGGCCATTTCGCCGGATAGTTTGAAGGCTTTCATCTTGCAACTCGCCGCTTTTCGTACGCGCAACTCGGGCAGCGACACCGTGTCGGAAACCGAGGGCATCGGCGCGGCGCGGCGTTGGGCATTTCGCAAGTTTTCGGAATACAGCGCCGCCAACGGCAACCGCCTGATTCCTTCGTACCTTCAATTCGACCTGGCTATTTGTAATGTCGGACAACACAAAAACATATTCGCTGTCTTGCCCGGCAGTGTGCCCGGCAGCGGCGTGGTGCTGGTGGAGGGCCACATGGACAGCCGTTGTCACCTCCTTTGCGATGTAACCTGTGTGGCCGAAGGCGTGGAGGACAATGCCACCGGCACGGCCCTTGTCCTGGAAATGGCGCGTGTGATGGCGCGCTATCAGTTTGAAAACACGGTCGTATTTATGATTACAACCGCAGAGGAACAGGGGCTTCTGGGCGCCGACGCTTTTGCCGACTATGTTTTCAACAACAACATTCCGCTGCGCGCGGTACTCAACAACGACGTAATCGGCGGCATTCTTTGCGGCGAAACTTCTTCGCCCCCCTCTTGTCCCGGACTCGATCATGTGGACTCCACGAGCGTACGGCTTTTTTCATTCGGGAGCGCCAACTCGAAGCACAAGCAGCTGGCGCGTTTTATCAAACTGCAATACCGCGAAAACCTGCTTCCCTTTGCCGAAATACCCATGAATGTACGTATCATGAGTCCGGAAGACCGAACTGGCCGCGGCGGCGATCACATACCTTTCCGCCAGAAAGGTTATCCGGCCATGCGGTTCACTTCGGCCAATGAACACGGCGATGCCAGCAATGGTACGGGTTATACCGACCGGCAGCATACCTCCGACGATGTGCTGGGAGCCGATACCAACGGCGACGGCGCGGTGGATTCTTTTTTTGTAGATTTCAACTATTTGGCCCGCAATACGCTCATCAATGCCAACGCGCTGGCCATCGCCGCGCG
>JANRLZ010000222.1:0-5462 GCA_033762055.1 Saprospiraceae bacterium | reverse complement strand
CATACCAACGGCCCGCACCGCGTCGGGGTTGTTCAGTTTTTCAGCGATGGCCGAATAACTGGTCGTTTTTCCAAAAGGAATCTGGATCAATTCTTCCCAAACCTGCCGCTGAAATTCCGGCGCGCCGCCCCAGTCCAGTTTCACGTCAAAATCGCGACGTTGACCGGCAAAATACTCCGTCAACTGAACCGCACAAACGGCCACGGGGTGATCATCGGGCAAAGGTTCGTTTGGCTCGGCAGGCGGCGCTTGTTCACGACATAATTGCGCCGTTCTTACGCCGAGTTCGCTGCCGGTAATTTCCATTTTGCCGATGGGTGTGTCGAGAAATGTTTTGACTAACATGGTTTGACTGCAAATTTCCGTCGTAAACTCCGACAAAAATAGCATTTTTTACAATCGAAGCAGGTAGTTTGCCTGTTCGGAAGTGACGGTATAAAGCAGTTTTTCGGCGACCGGTCCATTCCAGTACGGACCTTCGCACAAATAGATCTGCGTGCCGACCGGGTAAACGACGTGCATTTTTTTGAATCGCGACAATTTGCGGCTAAAGCCTTCATTGCTTCGCTCGGCCAGGTAGGGCAGTTGTATCCTGACGTGTACCTGTTTGCCCCACAGCGATTTACCGGCGAAAGCGAGCGGGGTCATTTCCAGTCCAAGCTTTTCTGCTACGACGGCGACGTCCGGATTTTTTTCCGTTTTTTCCGCTGCTGCTGCCTGTTCGTTTTGTTCGTCGTAAGCAGCTTGCAGCCATTGTTCCCGCGACAGGCTATGCCTTTTGGCAAGATCAATTTTTTGTCCGCGATCTTTGGCGCTTAACACATAGACCAGGTTCCACGTTCCATTTTTTTTCTCATAAATCCGGGTTCCGAGTGGTTTGTTGTCGTGCCGCGAATGCAGGGCCGGCAGCCGGCAGCCGTAGCCGATACGGGCCCGCTCGTTGTAGTCGAAGCAGCGGATTTCCAGCGTACGGTTTTTCAGCGATGTATTGGTCAGGGTAAAATCAATTCTTTCCCGGTCGGGTGCATCGGTCTGGGCCGTGGCAGACAGGGTGCAGCAAAGCAAAATGCCTGCAAGCGTACCCTGTTTGAACGGAATTCGTGTGTTTCGCCGCTGATGCAGGTAATGATCTATGGAATAACGTCCGCCGCCTTGCGCGGTAATCAGTACAAACGACCAGAACAAAAGCTGTTGATAATACATGGCGAAAGGAACCGGCTCACTGTACCATATAAATGCAACCACAAAAAACTGAAAAGCCATTTGCAGGGCGGAAAGGCGGGTAAACAAACCGATTGCGATTAATATGCCGCCAATAAATTCACCGTAAGCAGCCAGTCCGGCCCAAAAAACCGGAGAAATAAACGTAAAACCGATTTCTGCGACCTGTTGAATAAACCAATCCGGCACACCCGGTGCGAGATTGGCCCAGTCGGAAGGCCCCTCCGGGTCAATTTTATGAAAAATTTTGGACAATCCGGCGCCTAACGCAATCGAAATACCGCAGTAAAAACGGAAGAAGGGATAAATAAACTGAAACAAACGGGGGTTGGAAGAAGCAGGTGAAACAAGCAGGGTACTGAATGACTGTTGCATAAAAAGAGGTGTTGAGAAACGATGAAAGAATGGCACAAAAGTCCCGCTATCGTTTTCTGCACACGCTTCAGATCAGGATTTGGGGCGTCTCAAAAGATGATTTGAGACCGGTTGCTAAAAAATAAGTCCTTCGGCAGGTTTCGGGGAATACGGATTAATAACATCGTTAAAAAACACAGCCATCTAGAAGCCATCTCAAAAATCATACGAAACACCGGCTACTTTTGCGCATTGATTCCGACATGCCGTTGTTGTTGACTACCCATCCTTTTCCCGCTGCGACCTTTGGCCTCTGGCAAATAGTCGAGGACGAATCTTTTTTCCGACTGGATCTGCCTTTGTCGGCGGAAGAAGAAACCGAACTGGCCTCGCACCACAATGCCTTGCGGCGACTGGAATGGTTGGCTGGGCGTTGGTTGCTGCATAAACTCACCGACGCGCCCGAGCGCCTGCCTTTGGCCAAGGATGTATTTTCCAAACCTTTTTTTCCGGAAAACCTCGACATGGCCTGTTCGCTCAGCCATTCGCGCGGCAGGGTGGGGGCCTTGATTTTTACCCAACACGAAGCGCAACGTGCCGTCGGGTGCGACATTCAGGTATTAACCGAAAAAATGCGGCGTATTGCCCCCAAGTTTCTGCGACCGGAAGAAGCCGCGGCGGTTGAAAAACAACCTTCAGACAGCCTTCAATTTGAACATTTACACCTGTACTGGACTGCAAAGGAAAGCCTGTACAAGGCTTACGGGCTGAAGGAACTCGATTTTAGAAAACACATTTCGGTGCAGGCGCTGGTGTGGGACGGGCAGCGGGGCAAAGCCGTTGGAAAGGTGGAGAAAGCCGGCTATTTGCAATATTTTTCCCTGGTATTCGGCAAGGTCAATTTACCCGACGAGCAGGTATTAATCTGGGCCGCCTGCGAAGCGCATGGCAACGAGATGCCTTAGCAACTGTTTTACACGTCAGATACCGTGTTAAACTTAACCCGCCGGTTGCCGCGCCTTGATCGTTGAGGGTGAAACGCCCAAATCGCGATCCGTATGAATATGCGGAAAACGACAGCGGAGCCCAACCTTGATCATCGCGAGATGGTGGATGGCATGGTCGTAAACAAACGCCAGTTCGCGCCCCACTGTGCTGGAATAATCGGGGCGGTCGTTTTGTCCAAATTCCGCTTTGAAATGAATCGGCGCTGCAGGTTGCAGGTTTTTTAATGCCGTAGAAAACGCTTCAAGGGCTGCCATCGCCACGCCGGGCGCGTCTTCATACAACAAATTGCGCTCCCTCGAAGCATAATCCACCGTACCGGTAGGGATACCGCGCTCTAAGCAGATAAAAAATTCGAGAATATGCCGAAAATGTTGCCCCAGGGTATTGCCGCCGAATTCAGGCAGGGGCTGGCGATATTCATGCGGCTCAATTTGTTCGAGCAAATCGGTAATCTGGCGAACGGTGATGAGCAGGGCTTCTTTTGCTTGCATGGAGACGAGGAGAAATTTCTGGGCGGTAAATGTAAGACATGTGCCGATTAAGATGCAGTTTATCCGACAGATTCCCTGCACTTTTGCAACCACTTGTCGGGGCCATGACGCCACGATGATTTTCAAGCATGCCCAACACCCCGCTCCCACCGCCTTTTACCCGGCAAATGCAGACGCTGCTGGGCGAAGCATGGCCCGAGTTTGAAATTGCGTTGAACCAATCCGCCCCTGTCAGCATTCGGCTCAACCCGGCAAAGCCCGGTTGGGGGGGCAATATCCAGGATAAAACACCTGTCCCCTGGCATCCGCAGGGCTATTACTTGCCGGAACGTCCGGTTTTCACCCTCGACCCGGCCTTTCATGCCGGCGCCTATTATGTACAGGAGGCTTCTTCCATGTTTTTGTACGAAGCCGTCAGGCAAACGACCGATTTTTCCAGGTCCCTCAAAGTACTCGATCTCTGCGCAGCACCTGGCGGGAAAAGCACCCTGCTGGCTTCCATGCTGTTTGAACAGGGCAATCAGGGCCTTTTGGTAGCCAATGAAACCATCCGCTCGCGTATTGGGCCGCTGCGCGAAAATCTGGAACGATGGGGCCACCCGAATATCGCCGTTTCGAACGCGGAAGTGGAGGCTTTTGCTGCGATGGAGGGTTTTTTCGACCTCGTTTTGGCCGATGCTCCATGCAGCGGCGAGGGTTTGTTTCGCAAAGACCCCGATGCGGTGCAGGAATGGTCGTTGCCGCATGTAGAATTTTGCGCATCGCGCCAAAAACGTATCCTGGCTGCTGCCGTTCAGGCCCTTGCGCCGGGCGGATGCCTGTTGTTCAGCACCTGCACCTACAATGCTACCGAAAACGACGACAATGCCGCCTGGCTGGCTAAAACCTTTGATTTGCAGGTTATCAGACTGCAAATTCCGGCCGACTGGGGCGTGGTGGAGACGGGTTGGGGTTATCAGTTTTTCCCGCATCGGGTGCGAGGCGAGGGTTTTTACCTGACCGTATTTCAAAAAAAGGCAACCACATTAAAAAAACAGGCCACCCCCGGCGGGTTTAAAAACCTGAAACCTTTGGCCAAAAACCAGGTGTCGCAAGCAGCCGCCTGGCTGGCGCCGGGTGCTGAAGTCTCCTTTTACCAAACTGCTGCCGGCGAAGTGCTGGCCCTGCCGGAATCGCTGGAGGAGGAATTTCGTTTCCTCGATACGATGTTGAAAAGCAAATGGTTTGGCGTGAATACGGGTGAATTCAAAGGCAGGGATTTTGTGCCGAACCATGCGCTGGCCCTGAACGCCTGGGTATCGCCTGAAATTCCTTTTGTCGAACTCAATCTGGAGAATGCACTGCTTTTTTTGAAAAAAGAGACCTTTGATCTGCCCGATAATTCGCCCAAAGGTTGGGTACTGGCCCGTTTTCAGGGACTGAATCTGGGCTGGATGAAGGTACTTCCGAATCGTATGAACAATTATCTGCCGCAGGAGCGGCGCATTCGAATGGCAATTGCTTGAGAAGCAGTTTTGAAACAGTTTCTGAACTTTGCCGGGACAAAATGGTTTTCCCCCCGAAATCTTCCCGACCGAAACCCGCTAATACTCCAGTATGGCCGATACGCAAAAATTTAATTTCTCTCTGTTCCGCCAGGTGATGCGCATGGTGAAACCCTACAAAAGGGTGTTCTGGCTCACCGTCGGCCTCACCGTTGTGTTGTCGCCATTGGCCGTTTTGCGACCCAAACTCCTGGAAATCATGGTGGACGATTACATCATTCCGGGCAATGTGCCGGGCCTCACCCTGATGGCCTGTATTATTCTCGGTGTGCTGATTCTGGAAGTGGTGTTGCGCTATTTCTTTCTTTACCATGCCGACTGGCTGGGCCAGGCTACAATCCGCGACCTGCGGGTCAGGATTTTTAATCATATTACCTCGCTGAATCTCAAATACTTCGACAAAACGCCTATCGGGCAAAGTACAACGCGTACGATTAATGACATTGAAGCCATCAATACCATTTTCAGCGAGGGGAGTGTGACAATTTTAGCCGATTTGATGACGATTGTGGCCGTACTGGCCGTTATGTTTGCCACTTCATGGAAACTGTCGCTGGTTGTTTTGTCTGTTTTCCCTTTACTGATCTGGGGCAGCTATCAGTTTAAAGAAAGTGTGCGGAAGAGCTACGAGAACGTGCGCAACCATATTGCAACCATGAACGCATTTTTGCAGGAGCGGATCAGCGGTATGCGTATTGTTCAGATTTTCAATGCAGAATCCCGTGAAGCGGAAAAATTTAAAACAATCAACCACGACTATACCTCGGCCAACCTGAGAGCGATCTTTGCCTACGCGATTTTTTTTCCGGTAGTAGATATTATTTCTGCGCTGTCGCTGGGTCTT
>JANRLZ010000221.1:0-18764 GCA_033762055.1 Saprospiraceae bacterium | reverse complement strand
GGTTGCTTTTTATGAAAACCAGGGAAACACTTTTGCCGCATTAAAAAATGCAGGGGAAGTTACGGCCAATGCCTGTGGCGTGGCAATTGCCGACTACGACAACGACGGCGACCTGGATTTTTATGTAAACGGTGCAGCAAGCGGACGATCGTTGTTCAGAAATGACACCCTGGCCGGCGCCCGAAAATGGATGCAGATTACACTGGAAGGCGTGCAAAGTAATCGTTCGGCCATTGGCGCCTTAATACGAGTTAAAGCAACAATCAACGGACAGCCCGTATGGCAAATCAGGGAAGTGCTGGCGCACAATTCTTTTCAAAGTCAGCACGATTTGCGGCAGCATTTTGGGTTGAATGATGCTACAACCATTGATTCGATGGTGGTGCGATGGCCATCCGGTCTTGAGCAAGCGTTTACTCAGCTCACCCCCAACCAGTTTTATCGCCTTCGTGAAGGGGAAAATATCGGGCTCATTGTTTCTGTATCGGAAAAAAACAGCGTCATGCCCCTTCGCATTCAGCCCAATCCGGCCGGTCGGGAATTTCGCATCAACGGAGAACAAGCCATTCGTTCGGTCGAAGTGTATGACAGTACGGGAAAAGCGATTCCATTCAGAATTGAATTGCAGGAAAACAACGCGCAATTATGGCTGCTGGGAGAGGCGCCTGCCGGCGTGTACACGGTGCGTGTATGGTATAAAAATGGTCGGACAGGCGCCGGGCAGCTCATGAAAATTTAGGCAATCCGGTTGGTCAACCAGCTGTGAAAACAGTAGTCAATCTGAGGCGTTCGTCGGAATGACGCGCGCCTTTTATTTGTTCGACCGGGTCGGGTGGAGACAAAAAAGAGGCGACGCCCGGTATGGACGACGCCTCTTTACAAAAGCGAGCAAAACTGCCTTACGCTTGCTCTTCGTCTTTCTTTTCTTCAGTAGCAGGTGTTTCTTCCGTTGCTTCAGCGACGGCTTCAGCTGCGGCTTCAACGGTTTCTTCTGCCGCTTCTGCGGCTGTTTCAGCGGCCGCTTCAACGGTTTCTTCTACGGCTTCTGCAGCGCTTTCGACGGCGGCCTCAACGGTTTCTTCTACCGGTGCGGCGGCTATTTCTTCAACCGCTTCTTCTGCAGCAACGATTGGTTCCTCAACCGGAGCGATTGCTTCGGCGACGGCGGTCGTTTCAGCCGCAACGCCGGCTGCAGCGCGTTTGCTGCCACCGCGACGGGTTTTCTTGGCCTGGCGAACTTTACCTGCGTTCGGGTTGTAAGTCTCGTTGAAATCTACCAGTTCGATCAGGGCCGTTTCGGCGCCGTCGCCACGACGGAAACCGAGTTTGATCACACGAACATAGCCACCCGGGCGATCGCCCACCTTTTCGGCAACTGCGCCAAAAAGTTCCTTGATGGCTTCCTTGTTCTGAAGGTAGCTGAAAACAACACGACGAGAATGAGTCGTATTGTCCTTAGCCTTGGTGATGAGAGGCTCCACGTATTGGCGGAGGGCCTTGGCCTTGGCGAGCGTGGTAGTAATGCGTTTGTGCTCGATCAGCGCGATGGCAAGGTTGGCGAGCAGGGCGCGGCGGTGAGAGGCCGTACGCCCGAGGTTGTTGATTTTGTCTCCGTGTCTCATATCAGAGTACCTGTTTTGCAGGTGGTAGCACCGGGGCAGCCCAGTTATTCAAGGGCGCTCGACAGTTACCACACTTTTAAAAAATGGTGTATGAAATAAAATGTGTTGTCGCTGCGCGATGCAGCGACAACACATTTTCTATGCCTTATTCTTCGTCGAGTTTGTATTTCGCCAGATCCATGCCGAAGGTCAGGTTCTTGTCTTGCAAGAGTTCTTCGATCTCTACGAGCGATTTTTTACCAAAATTGCGGAATTTGAGCAATTCATGGGTGTCGTAACGAACGAGTTCGGCGAGGGTATTGATTTTGGCAGCCTTGAGGCAGTTGTAGGCACGAACGCTGAGATCAAGGTCTTCGAGCGATGTTTTCAGCAGTTTGCGCATGTGGAGGATGTGCTCGTCCACTACACTTTCTTCGCGATTGGTAGGCGTATCGAATGTAATATTCTCATCGGTAATCAGCATCAGGTGCTGGATGAGGATACGGCTGGCTTCGCGGATAGCATCTTCCGGGTGGATGGTACCGTCCGTTTTGATGTCAATGGTCAGTTTTTCATAGTCGGTACGCTGTCCAACGCGTGTGCTTTCCACCCGATACGACACATTTTTGATGGGCGTATAGATGGCATCAATCGGGATAACGCCGATGGCGGCGTCTTTGGGTGCGCCATCTTCGGCGGGTTGGTAACCACGGCCTTTGCTGATGGTCAATTCAAGTTCGAGGGTTACCGATGGCTCCATGCGGCAAAGCAGGAGGTCGGGGTTCATGATCTTGAATACATTGGTAAAACCCTCAATATCGCCGGCGCGGAATTCTTCCTTACCGCTGATGGTGAGGTAGATCTTTTCCTGCGGATTTTTTTCATCCTGCACCACAGGTTTGATGCGCACCTGTTTGAGGTTGAGCACAATGTCCACAACGTCTTCAACCACGCCTCTGATCGTCGCAAACTCATGGTCAACACCACCGATACGCACGGCGCTGATGGCGTAGCCTTCGAGAGAGGAGAGGAGAACGCGGCGAAGCGAGTTGCCAACCGTTTGGCCGAAACCCGGCTCCAGCGGTTTGAACTCGAAGGTACCTTCGAAATCGGTTGCTTTTTGCAACAGGATTTTGTCAGGCTTCTGGAAATTGAGAATACTCATATTTGGAATGCTCCGAGAGAGTGTGTTGGTGGGAAAAACAATTTGGATTCCGTGGCGGGGTGATAGGAGGTAGACAAACGCGAAAACGGTTGACCCTCTTTTTGAAGGTCAACCATTCCCCAGCGGTTATTATTTATTTCGAGTACAACTCGACAATCAACTGCTCGTTGATTTTTTCCGGAATCTGGTCGCGCTGCGGATACGCCAGGAAAATTCCCTGCATCTTATCCACATTCCACTCCAGCCAGCCAAACTGGCGGACGTTGTTGGTTTTTGCGCCGACATGGGTGGTTACGATTTCCAGTCCTTTGGATTTGCCGCGTACAGCAATTACATCGCCCGGTTTGAGCGAATAGGAAGGAATATTGACCACTTTGCCGTTGACAGTTACGTGGCGGTGGCCAACCAGCTGACGAGCACCGCGACGGGTGGGCGAAATGCCCAGTCGGTACACCGTATTGTCAAGGCGCGCTTCGAGCAGTTGAAGCAAAACTTCACCCGTTACGCCGTGACGACGCGTTGCGTTGACAAATGTTTTGCGGAACTGGCGTTCGAGTACCCCATAGGTGTACTTGGCTTTTTGCTTTTCCTTGAGCTGTTCCGAATAGTTGGAAGCCTGCTTTTTCTTCCGCGTCAGACCGTGTTGGCCGGGCGGATATTTGCGGCGTTCAAACGCTTTGTCGAAACCAAAAATGGGTTCGCCGAACGAGCGGGCTTTTTTGGTGGTTGGTCCAGTATAACGAGCCATTATTGCTTGTTGTAGTAGAGTTGACGGATGTTGAACCGAAGATAACGACAGATACCGTTATCCACTGTTTTGCTTAAACGCGGCGGCGCTTTGGTGGGCGGCAACCGTTGTGGGGCATCGGCGTTACGTCGTTGATGACGAGTACTTTGATGCCGCTCTGGTCAATGGCACGGATGGCCGATTCACGACCCGAGCCGGGGCCTTTTACAAACACCTCCGCCGAACGGATACCGGCTTCGTGTGCGGTTTTGGCGGCGTCGTTCGCTGCCACCTGGGCGGCGTAGGGCGTATTTTTCTTTGAGCCGCGGAAACCCGCCTTGCCCGCCGAAGCCCAGGACACTACTTCACCTTGTTTGTTGGTGATGGAGATAATGATGTTGTTGAAGCTGGCCTGAATGAACACCATGCCTTCCGGCGTGATCTTTACTTTCCGCTTGACAACTTTTTTTGCTGCTCCTTTTGCCATTATATGAATGTACTAATTTGCGAGTGGGAAATAAACCAGGTAATCCGGCAAGCCCCAAAAGGGCCATAACCGAAGATTACTTGGTAACTTTCTTCTTGCCGGCAACCGTTTTGCGTTTTCCTTTACGGGTACGGGCATTGGTTCGGGTACGCTGACCACGCAAAGGCAAACCCTTACGATGACGCAACCCGCGATAACAACCGATGTCCATCAAACGCTTGATATTGAGTTGAACCTCGGAACGCAACTGGCCCTCCGTTTTATAGTCATCAGCAATGACGCGGGCTATGGCCTTGATGTTTTCATCCGTCCAATGCTCCGCCTTGGTGTCTTCACTAACGCCCGCTTTTTCCAGAATCGCTTTGGCGGAAGACGGCCCAATGCCGTAGATATAAGTAAGGCTGATAATGCCTCTTTTGTGGCGGGGCAAATCTACACCTGCAATACGTGCCATTGTATTTTGTTAATTTGTTGAACTGTATGTTCGTTGATTGAAGCTGCAAAAGAACCATCCGGCTCCTTAGCATCGGCATTTTATCCCTGGCGTTGTTTAAACTTCGGGTTTTTCTTGTTGATTACGTAGAGTTTTCCCTTGCGGCGAACAATCTTGCAATCAGCAGAACGCTTTTTGATGGACGGTCTGACTTTCATATCGTGTCGAGTTGTCGGTTTGCAAAAAATGATATAAGCGACTGTTTATCAAACAGTTTACTTGTAGCGGTAAATAATGCGTCCTCTTGTAAGGTCATAGGGCGACATCTCCACCGAAACCTTGTCGCCCGGCAAAATACGAATGTAGTGCATGCGCATTTTACCGGAAATTGTTGCCAGTATGATATGACCATTCTCCAGCTGAACCTTGAAGTTCGCATTGGAAAGCGCCTCGGAAACCACACCGTCTTGCTTGATAATGTCTTCTTTTGCCATAAAATCCGGCCATTTTGAATTTCGGGGTGCAAATGTCTAACTTTTTGGCAGCACTTCCTGCAAATTTGGATTATTTTTTATTGCATCCAAAATATAAGAGTGATCTGACAAAATATCTGCCTTGCCTTTTTTTACTGCTACCGAGTGTTCGAAGTGCGCGCTGGGCATCCGATCACGCGTATGTATCGTCCATCCGTCTTCCAATTGCGCAACATCCCGCTTCCCCATATTCACCATCGGTTCGATTGCCAAAACCAAACCTTCCTGTATTTGCAACCCTTTGCCTCGTTTGCCATAATTCGGCACATCCGGTTCTTCATGCAAGGAGCGCCCTACCCCATGCCCTACCAAATCCCGCACAATGCCATATCCATGTTGTCTTTCACAATAATCCTGAATGGCGTGGGCAATATCGCCTATTCTTTTTCCATGAACCGCCTGCTCAATTCCAAGATAAAGCGAGGCATAAGTAACCCGCAATAATTCGAGAGCAGGTTCGGGCGCTTTCAGAAATGCAAACGTAAATGCCGCATCGCCAAAATAACCGTCCAGTTCCACCCCGCAATCTATCGAAACAATGTCGTCTTCTTTAAACGCGCGTTCGCTTGGCAACCCGTGTACAACGATGTCGTTGTAAGAAATACACAAGGAACCGGGAAATGGGTTGTCGGGAGAACCGTATCCTTTGAACGCCGGTCTGCCGCCATGTTCCCGTATAAAAGTCTCAGCCGCCTTGTCAATCTCTAACCCCGTTACACCGGGTTTTAACATCCCTGCTACATGCGCCAGTGTTTTGGAAACCACCTCATTGGCCTTTCGCATCTTTTCTATCTCGGCAGCGGTTTTATAAAAAATCCGCCTGCCGTCCTTGCCTGAAGCAAATAAACCCATGATTTGTTACGGTTGGCCCACCTGGATTCCCGTGGTGGAGCGTCCCTGGATACGACCCGATTTGATCAGGCCGTCGTATTTTTTGGTCAGGAGGTAACTTTCAATAACCTGCAAGGTATCAAGTGCCACACCCACCATGATCAACAGCGTGGTACCGCCGAAGAACAGAGCAAACTGCTGGTTGACACCGAACACCGCTGCAATGGATGGCAGGATACCGATGAGTCCCAGAAATACAGCGCCCGGCAGCGTGATGCGGGTCATGATATTATCAATGTATTCCGAGGTAGCCTCGCCCGGTTTTACCCCGGGAATGAATGCATTGTTGCGCTTCAGGTATTCGGCGTAATTGGTCGGGTTGATCATCAGGGCCGTGTACACATAGGTGAACACAACGATCAGTACGAAGAAAAGCGCGTTGTAACCAAAAGAGTAAATATCGCTCAACATCGGTACGCCGGCTTGCCCTTCTGAACCGGAAAGATATTGCATGGCGGTAGCCGGCAAAAACATCAAGGCCTGGGCAAAGATGATCGGCATTACACCGGCAGAATTCACTTTCAGCGGCAGATAGTCGCGAGCGCTGGCTTGCGGCATGGCGCCGCCGCTGCGCCCCACCATTCTTTTGGCAAACTGGATCGGAATACGCCGCACCCCTTGTATGACCAGAATGGTTGCCAGAACAATGACGAAAAAGAAGGCCAGTTCGACAAAGAACAGCAGCAACTTGTTGTCGCCGAACAGTTTTTGGAATTCGAAGAGGAAGGCGTAGGGCAAACGGGCGATGATACCGGCCTGAATAATCAGCGAGGTACCGTTGCCGATGCCTTTATCCGTAATTCGCTCGCCGAGCCACATACAGAAAATGGTGCCGGCGGTAAGAATAATGATGTTGGAGAACCAGAACAAACCTTCCGGAACATCCGGCGATACGGCGCCCGGGATGCTGCGAACCAATTGCAGGTAACCGCCGCCCTGAACGAGCGTAATTGCCACAGTAAGCAAGCGGGTAATCTGATTCAGTCGCTTACGACCGCTTTCTCCTTCCTTGGTTTGCAGGCGCTGGAAATAGGGCACCGCAAAACCCAGCAACTGTACAATAATGGACGCCGTGATATAAGGCATCACACCGAGGGCAAAAATGGCGGCATTGTCAAAAGCGCCCCCCGTGAACAGGTTGATCAGGCCCAAAAGGTCGTTTGCACCGCGATTTTGCGCCGCTTTGTCAAGTGCGCTGGGCACAACGCCGGGCAGTACGATGAAAGTACCGACACGATACACCAGCAGCAGGGCAAGCGTAAAAAGAATACGCTCGCGGAGCTCTTTAATGCTCCAGATATTTTTAAGAACGGTAAAAAATTTCATTACCGGGTATGGATTTAAACGAGTTCGATGTTGCCGCCCAATGCTTCAATGGCGGCTTTGGCAGTAGCCGACACAGCATGTACTTTCAGATTGACCTTGGAAGCCAGCTTGCCGGCGCCCAAAACCTTGATCTTGTCCGATGCGCGCGATACGCCGGCGGCTACCAGCGCTGCTACATCAAAAGTGGTGTTCCCGGTTTTTTGAACCAGCGTTTCAATCGTGCTCAGGTTGAGCGGTACATACGCCACGCGATTCACGTTCTTGAAACCGCGTTTGGGCAAACGACGCTGCATGGGCGTTTGACCGCCTTCGAAGTGACGCTTTTCCTTGGCGCCGCTGCGTGCCTTGTCGCCTTTGTGACCACGCGTGGAAGTGCCGCCACGACCCGAACCCGTGCCGCGACCAATGCGCTTCCTGTTTTTGGTAGAACCTTCTGCCGGACGAAGATTAGAGAGATCCATTGCGTTTCTTTATTGCAATGCCGCACCAACCGGCGCGACAAGATTTTGGTTGAATTTCAATTGCTTTCGCCTGAATATTCAGGCGTTTTCCACCTTCACCAGGTGTTGTACCACACGAATCATGCCTTCGATTTGCGGCGTAACCTCGTGCTGAACGGTTTGGTGTACTTTGCGAAAGCCCAAAGCCGTGAGCGTAAGTTTCTGGCGCTTTGGCTTGTCAATAGGGCTTTTAACCAGCGTGATGTTTACTTTGCTCATGTTCGTTGTCGTTATAGGCAATATTTCAATTACCCGTTGAAGAGTTTCTCCAGCGTGATGCCACGCTGGCGGGCTACTTCGGCAGGGCTGCGCAGGCTGGCAAGCGCAGCAATAGTTGCCTTCACCACGTTGTGCGGATTGGCTGAACCCTGCGATTTGGCAAGACAGTCGTGAACGCCTACCGATTCCAGCACAGCGCGCATGGCGCCGCCGGCAATCACTCCCGTACCGTGAGCGGCGGGTTTGATCAGGACGCGTCCAGCGTCGAATTTGCCGAATGCCTCGTGCGGAATAGTGCCGTTGTGAATCGGCACCTTGACGAGATTTTTCTCCGCATCCTTCACCGCTTTGGAAATAGCCTCAGACACCTCGCGTGCCTTGCCCAGGCCCTGACCGACCGTGCCTTTGCCATCGCCTACCACGACCACCGCAGCGAACGTGAACGTACGGCCACCTTTCGTGACTTTAGCCACGCGGTTGAGGGAAACAAGTTTTTCTTTGAGACCGGATTCCTCGCTGGTGCGGGAAACTTCTTTTTCTCTTTCTTGCCTTGCCATATTGCTAAGGTTGTTTAATATGCTGATTTGATTTTTTACCGGTAGATTACATCATTGCCGATAAAACCAAGATCCAGGTTAGAATTGAAGTCCTCCTTCACGGGCGCCATCAGCCAAAGCCTTGACGCGACCATGGTAGAGATAACCGCCACGGTCGAATACAACCGTCTGAATGCCCGCCGCCTTGGCGCGATCGGCAATTAATTTGCCCACTTCCGCCGCCTGCTGGATATTCGGCCCTTGCATGCCCTGTGAGTTGGCCGAAGCCAGGGTGTGACCCGCCAAATCGTCAATTACCTGACAGTAGATGGCTTTATTGGAACGATAAACACTCAGACGCGGGCGCTCCGGCGTGCCGTTTACTTTTTTACGGATGCGCAGGTGAATGCGCTGACGGCTTTCTTTTTTTGTGCGTTTCATTGTTGCGTATCAATTTAGGCGATTCCGATGACTGTCCGGAAAAGCGATTGATCTTCCATGTTTGAAGCGGAAAACAGCGCTGCAAAAACACTGCCTGCCACCTTGTTATCTTTATTTCTTACCGCCGGCGGTTTTACCAGCCTTGCGACGAATTTGTTCTCCTTTGAACATAATACCCTTCCCTTTGTACGGCTCGGGTTTGCGGAAGGTACGCATCTTGGCGCATACCTGCCCCAGGAGTTCTTTATCAATACCTTCCAGACGAACCAGGGGCGCCTGGCCTTTTTCCATGGCAGTCGTCACCTTGATTTCAGAAGGTATGTGGAACATCACCGGGTGCGAATAGCCAATCGTGAAGGTAACCAGATTGCCCTGGTTTTCCACGCGGTAACCCACGCCGATTACTTCCATCTCACGGATATAACCCTGGCTCACACCCACTACCATATTGTTGATAAGGGCGCGGTATAACCCGTGCATGGCGCGGTGGCGCTTTTGGTCGGTCGGACGAGTAACGGTAAGCGTACCGTCTTCAACGCTGACCTTGATATCGGGGTCAACCTTTTGGCTAAGCGTGCCTTTCGGGCCTTTCACAGTTACCGTATTGTCGGACGATACCGTAATTTCCACTTTGGCGGGAAGGCTGATCGGCAATTTTCCAATGCGTGACATAACTTCAGAGTATTTCTTAAGTTTTTGACTTTGTGGATGTTGTGGGGCAGTTTGCTGAGAATTAACTGATATAGCAAAGCAATTCGCCGCCTACATTCAGGTCGCGCGCTTTCTTGTCAGTCATCACCCCTTTCGATGTGGACACGATCATGATTCCCAGGCCATTGATGATGCGCGGGATGTCGCCTACACCGGAGAATTTGCGAAGACCCGGGCGGCTTACGCGAACCAACTCACGAATGATCGGCTGTTTGGTAACCGTATCATATTTGAGAGCGATTTTGATAAGGCCCTGTTTGTTCTCGGCATTTTTTTCCTCGAACGAATATTTGAGAATGTACCCCTGATCATAGAGAATCTCCGTGATTGCCCGCTTCAGACGGGAAGAAGGAATCTCGACGATGCGATGGCCTGCCATCTGCGCGTTGCGGATGCGGGTAAGATAGTCTGCTATCGGGTCGGTGACGTGCATTTTATCAAAAGTAGTTGATAGTTGATGTTGTTGGCTGTTTCCGGCATGCGGCGATTCGATGCGAAGGCGCGGCTGACGGCAGAACAGCGTTGTTTACCACGACGCTTTGGTTACGCCCGGAATTTTGCCGAACAATGCCATTTCGCGGAATTTTACCCGGCAGATGCCAAACTTGCGCATATAACCCTTCGGGCGGCCCGTCAGCAGGCAACGGTTGTGCAGGCGGATCGGGTTGGAGTTGCGCGGCAGTTTGTCGAGCGCATCGTAATCGCCGGCTTCCTTGAGTTTTTTGCGAAGGTCGGCGTATTTGGCTACCAGGCGCTTCCGCTTGTTTTCGCGGGCAATGACGGATTTCTTTGCCATATTGCTTTATAGACGTTGAAAATGAGGTACTGCGTTATTTTTTCACGAAAGGCATGCCCATTTCTTTCAGCAGCGCATAAGCCTCTGCATCGGTATGGGCCGTGGTTACGATCGTGATGTCCATACCCATGATTTTGCTCACCTTTTCGATGTCAATTTCGGGGTAAATGATTTGCTCGGTGATACCCATCGTGAAATTGCCACGTCCGTCGAACGACTTGTCGTTCACTCCACGGAAGTCGCGTACACGCGGAAGGGCGATATTCATGAAACGGTCGAGAAACTCGTACATGCGCTCGCCGCGGAGGGTAACCCGTACGCCGATCGGCATGCCTTCGCGGAGTTTGAAGTTGGAAACCGACTTCTTGGCTTTGGTCGGCACCGCTTTCTGGCCCACAATGATCGAGAGTTCTGCCGCAGCATTGTCAATGAGCTTCTTGTCGCCCGTAGCGTCGCCAATGCCCTGGTTGATACACACCTTTTCGATGCGGGGTACCTGCATGGCGGAAGAGTAGTTGAACTGCTGCATCAAGGCAGGAGCCACTTCCTTCTGATATTTTGTCTTAAGACGAGGTACGTATTTCATTACTTGATGACGTTACCGGATTTTTTTGAATAGCGAACACGAACGCCGTTTTCTTCGCGACGACCGATGCGCGTGGGTTCTCCCGATTTGGGATCAATATGCGCCAGATTGGAAATATGGATGCTGGCTTCCATTTCCTGGATACCGCCTGATTCCGTCTGGGTGGCTTTTACGTGTTTTTTCACGATGCGCACGCCTTCAACAATCGCGCGGTTTTTGTCGGGGAAAACTTGCAGCACTTTGCCTTGTTTGCCCTTGTCGTCGCCGGAAATCACAACCACACGATCATCTTTGCGGATGTGGAGTTTGGGGGCGAAACGCTTGACAGTATTTTTCTTCGTAGCCATTTCGAGAATGGTTGAATGTGTTGAAAATTAGAGCACTTCAGGTGCCAGCGAAACGATACGCATGTAGTCTTTATCGCGAAGTTCGCGGGCAACCGGACCGAAGATACGGGTGCCGCGCGGCTCGTCGGAAGCGTTGAGCAGCACCACCGCGTTGTCGTCAAAGCGGATATAAGAACCGTCTTTACGGCGAATTTCTTTTTTGGTGCGTACAATAACGGCCTTGGATACGGTGCCCTTTTTGATGCCGCCGCTGGAGGTAGCGTCCTTCACCGTGACCACAATCTTGTCGCCAATGCCAGCGTAGCGTTGGCGGGTATGGCCCAGTACGCGGATGCAAAGCACTTCTTTGGCACCGGAGTTGTCGGCCACATTCAAACGAGACTCTTGCTGAATCATGACTTTATTTTGTTAATGGTTGCTCGTTGATCGTTGTTGATAGATATACGCAGTTCGTTTGTGGTGCGCTAAAAAAGCCACGGCAACGAAAAACGAACAACGGTAATTACTTCGCTCTTTCGACGATTTCGACCAGGCGCCAGCGCTTGGTTTTGCTCAGCGGACGGGTTTCCATGATACGAACCAGATCGCCCACATTGCAGGTATTAGCCTCATCGTGTGCATGGAACTTCTTGGAACGTTTCACGAACTTGCCGTAAAGCGGGTGCATGAGTCGGCGTTCGACTTTCACGGAGATTGTTTTGTCCATTTTGGTGGAGACAACCACCCCCGTTTTTTGTTTGCGAAGTTTTCTTTCTACTGCTTCCATCTATCGAGATGTAGTTAGTTGAATTGTGTAGTAGTCAATTTGATGACGCCTTGACAGCGCCGGCAAATTCAACGATTTTTGCGGCGACGTGCGCGAATTTTGGTACGCAACGCCAACTCGTCGGGGCTCATCGCAGCAATTTCACGACGGCGACCTTCAGTCAGGATGCGGGCAATATTGCGGCGCAGTTCGCGAATTTCCATGGGGTTGGCAATGCCTTTGGCCGCATGGTCGAACTTCAACTGCTGATACTCACGCTCCGAGCTGGCCAATTGGCTGCGCAGTTCGTCGTCCGTCATATCAACAAGGTTCAATTTTTCCTTTGCCATTGTATTGTAATGTGCTAAGTTGCCAATGTATGAGTTTGATTCCGCCGGTGTTATCCTTCGTAATCGTGACGGGTCACGGATTTGCAGATTACCGGAAGTTTCTGTGCGCCAAGACGAAGCGATTCGTGCGCTATCTCGGGCGTAACACCTTCCACTTCGAATATGATACGTCCGGGCTGTACCTCGCACACATAGTGATCTACGGCGCCTTTACCTTTACCCATACGCACTTCGGCGGGCTTGGAGGTAAGGGGTTTATCGGGAAAAACCCGAATCCACACCTTGCCTTCACGTTTCATGTTACGAGTCAAGGCAACACGCGCAGCCTCGATCTGACGGCTCGTGAGGCGGCCAAACTCCATGGACTTCAATGCGAAAGAACCGAAGGAGATGCTGCTTCCTTTGTGAGCCAGACCGCGGTTGCGGCCTTTGTGATGTTTGCGATATTTCTGACGCTTGGGCTGTAACATCGTCTGGATGAATTTAAAAGCCTGTCAATCAATGTTTAAGTTCAGGTAGGGCATTTGTTAACGGCGTCCGCCGCCGCCACCCCCTCTGCGATCTCCACCGCCACGACGGTCGCCGCCTTCACGACGCTCGCCACGTTCGCCGCCTCCGCGACGATCCCCGCCGCCACGGCGGTCGTCCCGGCGTTCGCCACCTCCGCGACGGTCGTCGCGACGATCATCACGACGGTCGCCACCGGTGCCTTCAGCAGCTGCGAACGGTGTGAGTTCGCGTTTTTGGAGTACCTCGCCTTTAAAGAGCCACACTTTGATGCCGATTTTTCCGTAAACGGTTTGGGCTTCTACCAGCGCGTAGTCAATGTCGGCGCGGAACGTGTGGAGCGGCGTACGGCCCTCCTTGTATTCTTCAGAACGCGCAATCTCTGCACCGCCTACACGTCCGCTGATGCGGATCTTGATGCCCTCGCCACCTGCACGCATGGTGCTTTGAATGGCTGCTTTGATGGCACGGCGGTAATTGATACGCGCTTCAATTTGTTTGGCGATTTGTTCGCCCACAATATTGGCGTCGAGTTCGGGCTTGCGGATCTCAAAAATGTTGATCTGCACTTCCTTACCCGTCAGAAGTTTCAATTCTTCCTTGATCAGGTCAACCTCCTTGCCTCCTTTACCGATAATAATACCGGGGCGGCTGGTGTGGATGGTGACGGTAACACGGCGCATCGTACGCTCAATGGCAATCCGGCTGATGCCGTTTTGCACGGGCTTGTTGCGATCGCGCGGATCGGCTGTCGCTGTTTTGGGGCGACGAGCGCGCAGGTAGGCGCGTATCTTTTCGTCCTCAACTACTTTGAGGCCGTAATCTTTGTCTGCGTACCAGTTGGAATCCCAACCACGGATAATGCCCAGACGGTTACCAATCGGATTTGCTTTTTGACCCATTATGCTTGACTGAATGAGTGATGGTGCGAGTGTGTGATTTTCAGCGGTTTATGCTGCTTCAATGTCTAATGCGATGCGGTTTTCCACCACGATCGTGATATGATTGCGGCGCTTGCGGACGCGATAAGCGCGGCCTTGCGGCGCCGGAAGGAAGCGGTAGATGATCGTTCCAGGATCAACAAACGCCGTTTTGATCACCAGATCATATTCGTCGGCGGCGCCTACCTGGTCGTACTTCTGCTCCCAGTTGCTGACGGCAGAAAGCACCAGTTTTTCCAGCCAAACTGCGGCTTCCTTATTGGTATAGCGCAGGATGCTCAAGGCATCCACCACTTTTTTGCCGCGGATATTGTCCACCACCAGGCGCATTTTGCGCGGCGACATGGGGACGTTTCTCAGTTTTGCTACTGCTTCCATCGTGAGAATATGCTATTTTGCAAGTTATTTTCTGTTGCCCGCATGACCGCGGAAGTTGCGGGTCGGGGAAAATTCTCCTAATTTATGGCCCACCATGTTTTCGGTAATCAATACCGGAACAAAGGTTTTGCCGTTGTGTACAGCGATGGTTTCGCCCACCATATCGGGGATAATCATCGAAGCGCGGCTCCAGGTTTTGATAACCTGTTTGCGGTTGCTCTGCTTTGCTTTTTCGACCTTCTCCACCAGCGAGTGGTGAACATAAGGGCCTTTTTTTAGTGAACGCGGCATACTTAGGTGGATGCGTTGATTTGTTGTTGCTGTTTGAACTTTTGATCAGCCCGAAAGGGCCAATCAAAAAGACCTTACTTCGACTTGCGACTGATAATGAGCGCGTTGGATGCTTTGGTTTTGCTCCGCGTCTTGGCGCCTTTGGCTTTGAGGCCTTTGCGGGTACGCGGGTGACCACCGGAAGCGCGGCCTTCGCCACCACCCATCGGGTGATCTACCGGGTTCATGGCAACCGGACGGTTGCGCGGGCGCCAGCCTTTCCAGCGATTACGACCCGCTTTACCCATGATTTCGAGGTTGTGGTCGGGATTGCCGACAGTGCCGATGGTTGCACGGCAGGTCAGCAGGATACGACGCACTTCACCCGAAGGCATGCGCAATACGGCAAAACGATCTTCACGACCCATCATGACGGCGCCTACGCCCGCGCTGCGAACGAGCTTGCCGCCCTGACCCGGCTGCAGTTCAACGTTGTGAACCACCGCGCCGAGCGGTACTTCCGCCAGAAAAAGACAGTTGCCGGTTTCAGGCGCTGCTCCCTGGCCCGACTCGATCTTATGGCCAACTTCCAGTCCTTTCGGCGCCAGAATGTAGGCTTTTTCACCGTCGGTATAAGTAACCAGCGCGATGTACGCGCTGCGATACGGATCGTATTGGATAGACTGAACCGTTGCTTCGCCTTGTTTGTCGCGCTTGAAATCAATTACACGATAGCGACGTTTGTGGCCGCCGCCGCGGTGGCGCGTGGTGCGACGACCGTCGGAGTTACGACCGCCCGTGCTGCCGATGGTAAGGAGCAGCGACTTTTCCGGCTGGGCGCCTTTTGTCAGTTCGTCTCTCGAAACCGCTACGCGATAGCGTTGGCCGGGCGTTAGCGGGTTAAATTTCTTGACTGCCATTGTATGTCAGCGTTTTTGCTCGTTCAAGTTTAGTTTTCGTCGCCGCCGAAGAAGTCAATCTTCTCGCCCGGTGTAAGGGTGACAAAAGCCTTCTTGTAAGAAGATTTTGTGCCGCGAACGATGGCTGTTTTGCTGCTGCGCGATTTGGGTTTACCCGGCAAGATGGCGGTGTTTACCCGCTCAACACTGACATTGAACATTTTTTCAACAGCAGCGCCGATCTCAAGTTTGTTCGCGTCTTTGTTCACCACGAAACAATACGTATCACGCTTGTCGGCGAGTTTGGTAGATTTTTCCGTGATGACGGGCTTGATCAAAATTTGCTTAGCCATTTTTTTGTTCGTTGACCGTTGTGTCGGCGCAAAGGCCTGTTAACGGGGTTTATTCGCAGTTTTCCTTGATTTTTGCGATGGCGCTTTCTGCTATCACAAGCGCGCCGGCATTCATGATCTGATACGTGTTCAGATCGCTGGCCGGAGCAATGGATGCCCGGTCAATGTTGCGGCAGGATTTGTACAGGATTTGATCGTATTCAGGCAATACCGTGAGCGGTTTTTTGCCTTCCACTTTCAGACTGCGAAGGATGTTGACAAAAGCCTGTGTTTTTGGCGCTTCAAATTTGAAGTCCTCCACCACAATCACATTGCCTTGAGCGGCCTTGGCCGACAATGCGCTGCGACGAGCCAGACGTTTTACTTTCGCATTGACGTCTATGTCGTAGTTGCGCGGACGCGGACCAAAAACACGACCGCCACCACGATAGAGCGGGTTGTTGATGTCGCCCTTACGCGAACCGCCCGTGCCTTTTTGCTTGTGCAGTTTGCGGGTAGAGCCGCTCATCTCGCTGCGCTCTTTGGATTTGTGCGTGCCCTGACGCTGTGCGGCGAGGTAGCGCTTTACGTCGAGCCAAACGCTGTGTTCATGCGGTTCGATGCCGAACACGTCTGCGGGCAACTCAACCTTGCGGCCGGTGTCTTCGCCTTGTATGTTATAGACCGAAACTTTCATTTCCGAGGGAAATTAAAGGTCAAAAATTTATTTTTCAATGACAACATAAG
This sequence comes from Saprospiraceae bacterium, assembly GCA_033762055.1. GTDB lineage: Bacteria > Bacteroidota > Bacteroidia > Chitinophagales > Saprospiraceae > M3007. The sequence goes on along the minus strand of JANRLZ010000221.1, from coordinate 2,296 downwards.
CCCCTTTGTGACCGGGAACTGCGCCTTTCACAAGGATCAGATTTTGGTCGGGGAAAATCTTGACGACCTGGAGGCGACGCACTTTCACGCGATCCTGGCCCATGTGACCAGCCATGCGCATGCCCTTCATTACCTTGGCGGCAAACGAAGAGTTACCCAGCGAACCGGGTGCGCGCAGACGGTTGTGCTGACCGTGCGTTTGTTGCATGACACCGCCGAAGCCGTGGCGTTTTACTACCCCCTGGAAGCCTTTGCCTTTGGAAGTTCCCACCACGCTCACTTTGTCGCCTTCCTGAAACACGTCGCTTACCGTCACCTCTTCACCGAGGTTTTTGGCCACGTTCATGTCGCGGAATTCGAGCACCTTGTGCAGGGGCTCCTCCAGACCGGCGGCCTTGAAGTGGCCCATCAGCGGTTTGGGAGTGTTTTTGATTTTGCGATCGCCGAATGCCAACTGGAGGGCAGCATAGCCGTCGTTGTCTTCGGTGCGCACCTGTGTTACGGTGCAGGGACCCGCTTCAATAATCGTAACCGCAACGTTTTTGCCGTTGTTGTCGTAGATGCTGGTCATCCCTATTTTTTTGCCAATCAGACCGTTCACTTTCTGTCAGAATTTTATGGTTGAACGACTTGTGTGTTGTTGGCGTGATTCCCGGTAGCGCAGATGCGCAAAAAGCGATACTTCCGTCTGGCGGAACCGCTCGCGGAGATGGCAGTTATTCCGATACAATCGGGACACTTTGACCACCGCCGAAAACCACAAACATTTGTTTCAGTATTCAATGATAACACGCAACGCCCCGAAAGGCGCCAACGGTATCAGCATCAGGTGAGCTTGACTTGAATGTCAACACCGCTCGGCAGTTCCAACTTGGAGAGAGCGTCCACCGTCTTTTGCGTCGGTGTGTAGATTTCAATCAAGCGCTTGTGGGTGCGCAACTGGAACTGCTCCCGAGCTTTCTTGTTTACGTGCGGCGAACGCAATACCGTAAACACTTCTTTCTCAGTCGGCAGCGGAATCGGGCCAGTTACAACGGCTCCACTCGCACGCACAGTTTTTACGATCTTCTCGGTAGACTTGTCTACCAAGTTGTAGTCGTAAGACCGGAGTTTGATGCGAATTTTCTGATTCATTACCTTTTAAAATTTCAATTTATGCCTGTCGGTATCGGGCGTACAAAATATCATTTTGAAACCCTCCCTTCAAAAGCGGGTGCAAAGGTAGAAACAACTGGAACTTTTTTCCAAACATGTTTTAAAATTTTCTGAAAAAAGTTTGCGCCCCCCCAAACAACCCTGCCAACACGTGCTAATACGACCCCTTTTCGGGTGTTTCCCACCGCCGCCCTGCGCATTAATACCCTGTCGGAACGCCCGTAATTCCGGCAGATAGTTATGCCCGCCCTCCGGCGGGAAATACCCAATTTTTTTTTCAAGTGATTCCACGCTGAAACGCCGGCCGGCGCTCCCCCCACCTTTGCCCCATCCTTTCACGCAATTCCATTCCCGATGAGCACCGTTTCTTCCTCCTGGCTTTCTCAATTTGAAGAACAAATCCGTTCGCAGGGCTTCTCCGCCGCCTGGCGCGCTGCATTGTCCGACGCCGTCGCCCACCGCCAGCTGCACTTGTTTCAACTGCCGCACGCCGAACTCTTCCGGCTGGCCGCCAAAGACCCGGCCCTGCAACGCCATTTCAACGGCCTTTCCACCGAACAACAAGCGCAGATGCAGCAACTCCTTTCCGGCAAAAAGCAAACCGGTTGGCTGCAACGACTCTGGCGCGCCATCAAATCTTTTTTCATTGGGAAAAAATCCAGACTTAAACGACACGACATCGTAAAGGAAAAAGACGGAGCCGGTATGCTGTACCACAACCTGGTATTTGAAAACTGGGGCCGAACGGTAAAAAACACGCCCGACATCACCTTCGTCCCCAAAACCAAAGCCGGCCTGTGCAACCTGGTAAAGTGGGCCACCGCCCAACAAAAAAGGGTGCGGGCCGCCGGCTACCGCCACACCTGGGGCGACCTGTATTCCAACAACGGCCAGGTACTCGTTTCGATGCTGCCGCTCGACGTAGTCACCGTGCTGCCGGCCCGCGAACCGGGCATTGACCCGAACAACGAATTGCAGGGCATCCAGGTAGTAGGCACCCTCGTAGAAAACGGCGTAAACAAGGCGCTTTGTAAAATCGGCGCGGCCACTACCAACGAGCAATTTCGCCGCTGGTGCCTCGACCCCCAGGGCGGCAACCTGCAGTGGACCATTCCGCTCAATGTGATTATGGTGGAAATCA
>JANRLZ010000220.1:0-7859 GCA_033762055.1 Saprospiraceae bacterium | reverse complement strand
TGCCTCGATGAGTGCATCGCCTTCGTTGATTTCAATGGCGTTGATGCCGCCCTGACGTGGGCGCGAGTAGGCTTCGAGTAAGGTCTTTTTGATTTGACCGCGCCGGGTGCAGAAAGTGATGTAGTGATTGTTGATGAACTCCTCGTCGTCCAATTTTTTGACGATGATGAAGGCTCGCACCTTATCTTCTTTCGGGATGTTGAGCAGGTTTTGGATGACGCGGCCTGCGGTGGCTTTTGCTCCTTCGGGAATTTCATACACTTTCAGCCAGAAACAGCGCCCGCTTTCGGTGAAGAGCAACAGGGTTTCGTGCGTGGTGGCAGTGAACATGTGTTCCACAAAATCCTCATCGCGGGTACGAACGCCCTGCGCGCCCCGACCGCCACGGCCCTGTGCGCGGTATTCCGTAACAGGGGTGCGTTTGATATAGCCGGCATGGCTGATTGTGATGACCACTTCTTCATCTTCGATCAGGTCTTCGATGCTGATGTCGGCTTCGTCAATCTCGATGGAAGTGCGTCGTCCATCGCCAAAGCGCTCTTTGATGGCAGTGGTTTCGGCCTTGATAATGTCGCGTTGCAGCACCTCGTCGGCCAGTATCGCCTTTAACTCGGCGATTTTTTTCATCAACTCATCGTACTCCAGTTTCACCTTGTCGCGCTCCAGGCCCGTGAGTTGTTGGAGGCGCATAGCCAGGATGGCCTTTGCCTGAATTTCAGACAGGCCAAATTTTGCCATCAAACCTTCACGCGCCTCATCGGCGTCTCTCGACGCACGAATCAGTGCAATAACTTCGTCGAGATGGTCGAGGGCGATCAACAAGCCTTCGAGAATATGGGCCCGTTCCTCGGCCTTTCGCAATTCAAATTTGGTGCGGCGTACAATGACATCCAGGCGGAATTTGATGAATTCATCCACCTGGTCTTTCAGGTTCAGGGTACGCGGGCGGCCATTTACGAGTGCAACGTTGTTGATGCCATAACTGGTTTGCAGGGGCGTCAGCTTGAACAACTGGCTCAGGATTACATTGGCGGCTGCATCGCGTTTGATTTCGATCACGATGCGCACCCCTTCGCGGTTGGACTGGTCACTTACATCGGAAATGCCAAGGACTCTTTTTTCATTGACCAGTTCGGCAATTTTAGCAATCAGCATGGCTTTGTTCACCTGATAGGGCACTTCGGTGACAATGATGCTTTCGCGGCCTTTTTCGTCGGTTTCAATTTCTGTTTTGGCGCGTACCACTACCCGGCCACGACCGGTGCGGAAGCCTTCCTTTACACCGGAAAGACCATAAATAATTCCGCCGGTTGGGAAATCAGGCGCCTTGACGAACTGCATCAGTTCTTCCACATCAATTTCCGGCTTGTCAACGGCTGCCATGATGGCGTCGCACACTTCGCTGAGGTTGTGAGGCATCATGTTGGTAGCCATCCCCACGGCGATCCCGCTGGCGCCATTAACCAGCAGATTGGGAAATTTGGTCGGCATCACAGTGGGCTCTTCCAGCGAATCGTCGAAATTCAATTGAAAATCAACAGTTTCTTTGTCGAGGTCATCCACAATTTCGTCCGCAACCCGGCGCAGGCGCGCCTCGGTATAACGCATGGCGGCAGGACTGTCGCCGTCCATCGAACCGAAGTTGCCCTGACCGTCTACCAGGGGGTAGCGCAGGCTCCATTCCTGGGCCAGGCGCACCATCGTATCGTACACGGAACCGTCGCCATGCGGGTGGTATTTACCGAGTACTTCACCGACGATACGGGCCGATTTTTTGTACGGTTTGTTATAGCCAAGCCCCAGTTCAAGCATGCCGTATAACACGCGGCGGTGTACGGGCTTCAGTCCGTCGCGTACATCGGGCAATGCGCGGCTGACGATGACGGACATGGAATAATCAATGTACGCGACTTTGAGTTCTTCTTCAATGTTAATGGGAATAATTCTCGAATCTTGCATGTGCCAATCTTGGAGGGAGGATGTTTGGTGTTGCTACTACGCCATCCGAATGTTGTCGGATCAATCAACTTCGCAGAAACAGGAAAATCAAAAGGAAAACACTAATTCGCTTTGCGTGTAAGCAATTTGTAAAGCAGGTATCCGCCGCCAGTCACTTGTAACAATACGCCGGCGAGCAACATTTCAGTGGCATTGGCCCAACTTTCCAGCTTGAACAGGGCGCCCAGAAAAGTCAGGCACATACCCAGGAATAACGCAAACGCAGGAATGAGGTATTTCATAGTAATTTTTTTTGTCGTAAGCACTTACGACAACGGTTTGAAACAGCGCGCGAAGGTATGGAAAAAACCGCTTTCGGCACACAATTCCATTGGTTTCTTTTCTGCGAAGTCGGCATTCAGAGAAAATATTTCACAGAAGCAATTTTCTCTATTTTTACCGCCGTATCCAGTTCATTTTTTTGCCAAAAACATACCATGAGAATTCGCAAACAACACCTTACCCTTGCTTTTTTTGCCGCTTTTTGCCTCTTTTCTACCCACTTTTTTGCTCAAAACGCGACGCTGAACGGAACTGTGACCGATGCCCTCAACGGTGAAGCCCTGGTCGGCGCCACCGTGCGCACCTCAGGCGCAGGCGCTTCCTCCGGCGCCGACGGCGCTTTTTCCCTGTCGCTGCCGGCAGGAAATTACGAAATCAGTATTTCCTATATTGGCTACATTGCCAAAACCGTAACGATGCGACTTTCCGCCGGCGAAACCCGCTCGCTCGATGTCAAACTCGACAATGCCGACAATCTCCTGCAAACCGCCACGGTCACGGCCGGCAAATTCGAAAAACCGCTGGGCGAAGTCACCGTTTCACTGGATGTACTGAAACCCAAATTGATCGAAAATACCAATACCACCTCCATAGACGAAGTACTCACCAAAGTGCCCGGCCTCAGTATCGTGGATGGCCAGGCCAGCATTCGCGGCGGAGCAGGCTTTTCCTATGGCGCCGGCACCCGCGTACTGATCCTTGTAGACGATATTCCGGCCCTGCAGCCCGATGCAGGGTTGCCCAACTGGGATGATTTTCCGGTGGAAAATTTGTCGCAAATCGAGGTGTTAAAAGGCGCCGCTTCTGCGCTTTATGGTTCATCGGCCATGAACGGCATTATCAACGTACGTACCGGCTATGCCAAAGACAAACCCGAAACCGAAGCCGCCGTATTCGGTAAAACATGGGACGACCCCAAAGACCCGCGTAAAAAATGGTGGGGCGCCGACAGTTCGGTCATCGCCCAGCCCGTTGAAACCGGGTTCAGCTTTTGCCACCGCCGCAATGCCGGACGATTCGATTTTGTACTGGGCGCTTACGGGCTTTACCGCGACAGTTACAACCGCGACACTTACAGCCGTTACGGGCGCGTGACACCCAATATACGCTTCCGGGTAAATGACCGCCTGACGCTGGGACTCAATACCAATTTTAACTTTGGGCGCAGCGGCAGTTTTTTTATCTGGGGCAACGATACAACCCTCGCCTACCAGTCGGGCGCAGGCTCTACCTCTTTCACCAAAGGCCGTTTACGCTTTAATATTGACCCGACTGTACAGTATTTCGACCAATACGGCAACCGGCACAAATTCCTGGGCCGCTATTTCTACATCCACAACAACAACTCCGGCAACCAGAGCAACGACAGCCGACTGTACTACGGGGAATACCAGTACCAGCGTAAATTAGATGGAATTGGCCTCGTCGCCACCGCCGGTGTGGTAGGTATGTACAATACGGTGGACGCCGAAATTTACAGCAACGCCTCCTTTACCACCCGCAACCTGGCCGGTTACCTGCAACTGGATTACAAAGCGTTTAATCGCCTCAACCTTTCAGCCGGTCTGCGGTATGAAAACAATGTGCAACACAGTCCCGACTCGATTTTCAACAACGGACTGCTCCTGGGCGTCATCCCCGACGGCGTTACCAAGGAATCCAAGCCCGTATTGCGTATCGGCGCCAACTATCAGATGGCCCGTGCCACCTACTTCCGCGCCTCCTGGGGCCAGGGATATCGCTACCCGACCATTGCCGAAAAGTTTGTCAGCACCGCCTTTGGCGCAGGCAATTCGGTGGTACCCAACCCCGGCATTGTTTCTGAAACCGGCTGGACCGCTGAACTGGGCCTGAAACAGGGTTTTGCTTTGGGCAACTGGCAGGGCTATGCCGATTTGACCGCCTTTGTGTCGGAATACCAGGATATGATGGAATTTGTACTGGATACGCTGATATTACTTAGCCGAGAGGCGCGTTTCCGCTCTGAAAATTCGGGCGATACCCGCGTTACTGGTTATGAAATATCGGTGATGGGACAGGGAAAAATCGGGCCCGGCACCTTGTCGCTGCTTGCCGGGTTTACCAGTATCAACCCGCGTTACAAGGTATTCGACAAAAACAATCCTGAACTTAACTACGGTTCTTCCGACACGACGAACGTTTTGAAGTATCGTTTTAATCAAACCTTTAAATGGGATTCAGAATACAGTATAGGTCGTTTTTCGGCGGGCATTTCGGTGCAATACAACAGTTTTATGAAAGCGATTGACGAACTTTTTGAGGCAAAGATCAAAGGATTTCAGTTGCCCGATTTTCTGGCGCCCAAGGAGTTTGTTGCCGTGCGTGAATTTCGTAAAAATCGTAAAGGAGCGACGGTTGTGGATCTCCGCGCTTCATTCAAACTCAATAACCACATCAAAATCAGCGCCTTGTGCGGCAACTTGCTGAACGAGGAATATACCATCCGTCCCGCGCTGCTTGAAGCCCCGCGAAACTATACGCTGCGTTTGGATTGGAAAATGTGACGCAGATGTACGCTATTATAGACGTTGAAACCACCGGCGGTGTGGCTCGCTACGAGCGCATCACCGAAATTGCCATTGTTATTCACGATGGTGAAAAAGTAGTAGATACTTTTTCCACCCTGCTGAATCCGGAAAAAAGCATCCCCTGGCAGATTACCAATCTCACCGGCATTACCGATGAGATGGTAGCCAAAGCGCCCAAATTTTTCGAAGTGGCGAAAAAAATCGTGCAGATGACCGAAGGGAAAATCTTTGTAGCACACAATGTTTCGTTCGACTATTCTTTTGTGCGCGAGGAGTTTGCACGCTTGGGGTTTGATTATCAACGACGGCAATTGTGTACGGTCCGACTCGCTCGCAAGGTGTTTCCCGGGTTGCCAAGTTACAGTCTGAGCAACCTGAAAAAACATTTCGGCATACGTGCGGAGAAAAGTCACCGCGCACTCGACGACACCCTGGCAACGGCCCGTATATTTGAACGCATGCTGGCCGAACAGGAGGGAAAAGGGCAGATCCGCACGATGGTGAATATGGGGGTGAAAGAAACCAAACTTCCGCCTCAAATTTCTCTGGATCGTTTGCATGCAGTGCCGGAAACATGCGGGATTTATTATTTCCATGATGCCGAAGGCAAGGTCATTTATGTGGGAAAAAGTTTGAACATCCGCAAACGACTGTTCGAACATTTTGCCGACCAAACCGTCAAAGGAGAAAAATTGCGCTCGGGCGTATCCGATCTGAGTTGGGAGGTAACGGGCAGCGAACTGGTAGCCCTGCTGCGTGAAAGTGCGGAAATCAAACGCCTTCAGCCCGTTATCAACCGGGCTTTGCGAACCCGGCAATTTGCCGGCGGAATTTTTGCCTATACCGATTCGCGCGGCTACCGTTGTCTGGTCGTCGGAAAAAAGACCGCTAAAAATGCAAAAAATCTATCACTGATCGCTGAATATCCCAAGGTCGAAAACGCCCGCACACATTTACAAAGCATTGTTTACCAACACGAATTGTGCTATCGGCTCACCCACCTCGACGCTTCGGAAACCGCCTGTTTTCATTACAAGATCAAAAAATGCTATGGCGCCTGCGTGGGAGAAGAATCGCCGGAAGATTACAACGAACGCGTGGACACGGTCATTAGCCAAATTTCCCGCCGGCTCAGCGGAAGTTTCTTCTTTGTTGAAAAAGGACGAACGGAAGGCGAGGTCGCCATTGTGGGCATACAGGACGGACGATACCTCGGCTACGGATTTGTTCAGGAAGAGGAAGGCGGAAAAACCGTGGAAGACCTGCTCGAATGCCTTGAACCACCCTACCCCGACCCGGACGCCGGGCGCATCATTATGGGATATGCAGAGCGTCATCCCAGGGGTGTACGTACATTTTAGCATGGTTGCATAAAAAAACGCATTTGCCAATAGCCGTCAAACCGGCAGATTACCCCACCCTTTCCCCTGTCTTGCAGCCACTTTTATCCGTCTTGTCCGTTTACGGCAGGGCCGGATTTGTCATTCACGGTGTTACGATTCATGTCTAAAAAAGAACCAGCCGTCAGCAGAATACGGGCATTCGTCAATATACCGGTGTAACTTCAATCAATAACGCCCCAATTTTAATCCGCTAATTGACCTGTTGGTACCCTCTCCGGTGGTTCATCTACGTATGGAAAGTGTGAGCCCGGATGACAACAACCCATTGAAAATCAAACAAATGACACCCTTGAACCATTTTCATCACATTACTCACTGTATCATTGCTATGAACAACAAATTTTTCCTGGCGCTGCTGCTGGGACTTTCCCTCACCGCCTGCAAAAAAAACAACGATCCCGAAGATTTGCCGCCGCCAACGCCGACTTGCGAGGTCATCGAGAATGACACCCTGATGATTCTGTATCCCTGCAACGGACAAACCGGGTTTACAGGCGATCGTTTCACCTGGCAGTTCGGGCCGATGGGGGCGCAATTGCCCGGCATCGTAGAACTCCGGATCAAAAAACTCGACCCGCCTTTTGGTATTTACAACGAGTATAACTGGAACGATCAAAACAATCCCAAAGCATTTACCACCCTGAGCGGCACGCCTTTTGCCCTGCAGGCCAACACACGTTATGAATGGTACATGTCGCTGCGTCACGACGGAAACGGGCTGTATTACCACACACCGAAACAAACTTTTGTTACCGGCGAAACCGGCTTTAACATCCCCGTTTCATTCAACAAGTTCCCCGGCACGTATGCGGTAACCGACACGTTTTTCGAGCGGGTGCAGGTTTGGACATCTCCCTCCAGCTGGTACCTCGAAGATCGTCCACCCGTTGCACAATCCGACAAAGTCATTACCATAGAAAGTATTCCGAATGAAAACATCTTCATATCGGGCATTGATACGATTACCTATATGAATTTGCGGATCGGACCAAACGACACCTACAAGATCAGCATCAACGACAAAGGCAGTATATTCTGGAGTAATGGCACTTATTACACCAGCAATACGCTCAGCGGTCATATTCTCGGAGACTCGATTGCCTGTACCCTGCGAAGTTCGAGCAATATGTCCGGAATCTTCAGCGGTCATCATTTCAGGGGCCGACGATAGGAAGATAAGGGTATTTCAAATAGGAAGCCGAAAGGAGTTGCTATCTTTGCAACTCCTTTTTTTATACACATGAGCGCAACGACAGAATCCCTCAATTTTCTCGAAGAAATCATCGAAACCGACCTCAAATCGGGCAAGCACACGCATATCCTGACCCGTTTTCCGCCCGAACCCAATGGCTATCTGCACATTGGGCACGCCACGAGTATTTGCCTCAATTTTGGGCTTGCACTCAAATACGGCGGCGCCACCAACCTGCGGTTCGACGACACCAACCCTGTTACAGAAGATACCGAATATGTGGATAGCATTATCGCCGACGTGCGCTGGCTGGGTTTTGAACCAGCCCATATTTTGTACGCTTCAGACTATTTTGAGCAACTCTACGAATGGGCCAAAGTGCTGATTAACAAAGGAAAAGCATACGTTGACTTTTCCACCTCCGAGCAGATGGCA
>JANRLZ010000219.1:0-3747 GCA_033762055.1 Saprospiraceae bacterium | reverse complement strand
GGTACTGGTGCGTATGAGCAAGTTTGGGAAACCGGTTATCCAGATCGGTACAGGCGACGAACTTGAGGAAAAAGAAAGTCCGCGTTACGCCAACCTGCGCCCCGGTCAAAGTATGGAAACCGTGAGCCTCAGCGATGCGCTGGAGTCCTTCCAGTTGCCCCGTGCCCTGGGTGAATACCAGGGCGAGATGCTGGAGGTAAATACCGGGCGATACGGACCTTATGTAAAATTCGGCAGTACTTTTATCAGTCTGCCCAAAGGCGAAGACCCCTTCGAAACGAGTTACGAACGGGCCGTTGAACTGGTAAAAGCACGCCTTGAAGCCGATCGCCCGCTGGGTCACTACCAGAATTTACCGATTACCAAGGGCAAGGGACGTTTTGGCCCTTTTGTCAAATGGGCCGATTTGTTTGTAAATGTGCCGCCCAAGGTCAATTTCGACGCCCTCACCGAGGCGCAGGCAATTGACCTGATCCGCCAGAAGATCGAAAAAGAGGCGAATCGTTATATCCAGCACTGGCCGGAAGAAAGTATTTCGATTGAAAATGGTCGCTGGGGGCCGTTTATCCGTTTCAAAAAGGAAAACCTGAAGTTGCCCAATGTAGACGGGGCCAAAATGACTGCCGATCAGGCAGCCACATTGAGCCTGGCCGATGTAAAAGCAATTATCGAAAAAGAAATGCCTGGTGCTTTCGATACCAAAAAAGCGCCGGCCAAAAGTGGCGGGAAAAAGAAATAGAGCGTTTTCGATTGGTTCGATTGTTTGATCGGGAGCTGTTAGGGTATACCCTCGGATGGTTTGCCGGCTCTTCATGGCCTGGTTGGTAATAGCCGGCGATTTGTATGTATTTCAGCATTTACCCCTCAAAAAATCCGCGTCCATCCGCGTTGTATCATCCGCGTGCTATAAACGGATGTTTGTTACGAACAAGACATGATGGGACGCGGATGGCGCCGATGCTCCGCAACGCGGATTTTAGTGCTGCCAAATGACCATCTCGCAAATCACAAAAATCCTGATATCACTTTTTTGCCCATGCCTATTTCTCGTCGCAAATTGCTCAAAACCCTGGGGGCCGCTACGGGCGCTTCCTTTCTGGGGAATATGGTTGAAACCCCGGATTTTTTTAACCTGCCAACATTGCAGGCGGAAAATCCGAGGTATTTAAAGCCCGCCAAACCGGTGACGGTTGTCACCATAGGAGCCGGCGCCCGGGGTAATACATACGGGAATTACGCGCTCTCTCACCCCGATGAAATGGATGTTGTAGGGGTAGCAGAGCCGATTGCGTTGCGCAACGAACGCTACACGAAAAAACACAACATCGCGGAAGAAAACCGCTTTGTCACCTGGGAACACGTTTTCCAGCGCCCCAAATTCGCCGACGCGGTACTCATCACCACACCCGACAACCTTCACTATGGCCCCTGTATGGCGGCCCTGAAAGCGGGTTACGATGTTTTGCTCGAAAAACCCATCTCTCCGTCTGAAAAGGAGTGCCGCGATATTCTCGCGCTGGCAAAAAAAACAGGCCGCATCGTGGCGGTCTGTCATGTGTTGCGTTACGCGCCATATTTTGAAAAACTGCGCGAACTGGTTCAAAGCGGCGCCATCGGCGAATTGGTCAGCATCCAGCACTTCGAACCGATCGAGCACATTCACATGAGCCACAGTTATGTGCGGGGCAACTGGCACGATCGCCACGCGACTACTCCCATTATTCTGGCAAAAAGTTGCCACGACCTCGATATCATGCGCTGGATCGTGGGCAAACCTTGCCAACGCATTGTGGCGATGGCCAACCTGAAATGGTTCAGAAAGGAAAACGCGCCGGCAGGCAGTACGCCCCGGTGCATGGATGGCTGTGCGGTGGAAAGCACCTGTCCGTATTCCGCCATGAAAATTTATTACCGCGAACGCAGCTGGTTATACGTGTTTGATATGCCCGAAGAAAAAGAAAAACACGGCGAATATATTCTGGATAAACTGCGGACGACCAACTACGGCCGTTGTGTGTATCAGATGGACAACAACCAGGAAGACCATTACGTAGCCACGATGGAATTTGAAGGCGGGGTTACCGCCGCATTCTCCATGGAGGCATTTACCTCGTACGGCGGCCGACGCACCCGTGTCATGGGCAGCATGGGCGATATCGTGGGCGATATGGAAACTTTTACGCTCACCGATTTCCGCACCCAAAAAAGCACCGTGTTCGACAGCAGCAGCGGCGACGGTCATGGCGGCGGCGACTGGCGGCTGGTACGCAACTGGCTCCAGGCTGTTTCGCAGCACGATACATCGCTGTTGACTTCCACGATTGATGCCTCTATCGAGAGCCATATCATGGGTTTTAAAGCCGAGCAAAGCCGAAAAAGTGGGAAGATTGAAGCGGTACGGGTGTAAATTCCGGTCAGCCCATGATTTCTTTTGATTTCAATTTGTACTCTACCCCCCTGCTGTTTGCCTTTTTGCAGGGCTGGATTTATGCGCTTTTATTCTGGGTGCGAGCCTGGCGGGAAGCGCGCGCATCCGACTGGTTTTTTGGCGGACTGCTGCTGACATTCACGTTCGAGATTTGGGAATATATGTTGGGCTTTGCCGGTATTGAGATACTCTGGCAAGAACTGGATTTTTTCCCCCGAACCTTTAGTCTCTTACTGCCTCCCCTGGCTTATTTTTATTTAAAAAGTCAGATTAATACGTCATACCGGCCGGTTTTGCGCGATTTGTGGCACGCCTTGCCGTTTGGTATTTATGTCCTGTATCATTTATTCGTATATGCGCAGGGGCCGGCATTTGTGCAATATTGGGAGACAACCATTCAGCAACCATGGAAAATTGATTATGTGGAACTGACAGCCCGTTTTGCCTCCCAGATAGTTTACTTTGTCCTGGCCTGGCAGTTGTACGGCGAGTACCGGCGTTGGGCGCCGACCCAGTTTTCCGATACCGAAACCGTTCAATTTGTGTGGTTTCGCAATTTTTTATGGGCATTTCTGGCCAGTAATGTCGTGGGCTGGGGAATGACACTGGTAGATGTGCTGCTTGAACTTGATTTTTGGCACGACTGGTGGGATGAACTTTTCAATGCAGGGCTGATATATTACCTGGCCATCACCGGTTATGCCCAGCCACAGACCCGCAAGTTACAGTTTGAAGTACCGGCGATGGCAGAAAAACCGGCCGGGAAAATGGAGAAATTGTCGGAAGCAGACCTGTTGAACTGGAAACAACGCCTTGAAACCATTATGAAGGAAGAGAAGCCCTGGCTGGAACCCGAACTGGCACTGGCTGAGCTGGCGCAGCGTTTACAAACCAATGCTTCGCTGCTTTCGGCGGTCGTAAATGGCGCTTTTGGAAAAAATTTCAACGATTTTGTGAATGAATACCGTGTTGAAGCGGTCAAACATATGCTACGCGACCCGGCGGCGGCACATTATTCCCTGTTAGGGATTGGTCTGGAATGTGGCTTTAACTCCAAATCCACCTTTAACCGTGTGTTTAAAAAACTGACCGGCATTGCTCCCGGTGATTATGCGCGAGGAACAAAGAAATAAGCGTATGTCGGCAATTTTTTCAAATGGAAAGAAGCCCTGACTTATGCTAGTGGTGAACCAACTTAGTATCTAAAAAATTGGCGGCTGCTTTTAGTGTCTGTTTTCGTTGTTTGTCGGTTATAATGTACCCGCATTACGCCCTCCAAACGCCTCAACAACCCCTAAAATCATCTCACCCATTTTTCA
>JANRLZ010000218.1:0-2751 GCA_033762055.1 Saprospiraceae bacterium | reverse complement strand
CGGCCCCAACGACCTCATTATTTTTTATTTTTCCGGGCACGGGCTCAATGGCTCGTTCCTTCCGATTGATTTCGACGGGTTTAACAACAAAATCGCACACGAAGAAATTGCAGCCTCTTTTAACAAAAGCAAAGCCCGCTTCAAATTGTGCCTCGCCGACGCTTGCCACTCCGGCAGCCTGATTGCCATGCGTTCGGCTGAGCCCGAACCGGCGCTGGTGCAGTTTTATACCTCGTTGGCAAAATCAGTGAGCGGCACGGCCCTGCTCATGTCGTCGAAAGCCGATGAAACCTCGCTCGAATCGGCCGGTTTGCGCCAGGGTGTGTTCAGCCACTTCCTGATTCGCGGACTGAAAGGCGAAGCAGATGCCAATCAGGACAAGGTGGTGACCGTGCAGGAATTGTTTGATTTTATCAACGAAAAAGTACGCAGCTACACCGGCAATCGCCAAAGCCCGGTCATAAAAGGCACTTACGACCCGAAAATGCCGGTGGCGGTGATGCGCTGATGATGGCATATTCAATCATTCTGCAAACAGCGGATTGCGGATAAATGCCTCGTCGTTGAGTGTTTTTAGAAATGCAAGGATATTTTGTTTTTCCTCAGCAGTCATTGGAATACCCAGCGTACCATCGTCTTGCCGCAACAGTGGGTCAAGGGTGGGCGAATCCAGTACGCCGCCGGAATAATGGTCGAGTACCGCTTCCAGGGTTTTGAATTTGCCGTGGTGCATGTAAGGGTCGGTTGAGCCGAGGTTGCGCAGCGAAGGCACCCTGAATTTGCCGATGTCTTCCGATAACTGGCTTACCTCGTTTCGTCCGCGGTCGAATGAAAAATCGGCCAAAATTCCATTGTTGCGGAACGAATTATCGGTAAAAAGGTCGGTAGCGTGGCAGGCAGCACATTTAACCTGAAAAGTTTGCAGGCCAGACAGTTCCTGCACCGTCATCTCGCCGCCCGGCTCACCCCGTACGTATTTGTCATATTTTGAATTCGCGCTTACCAACATGGCCATGAATTGGGACAGTGATTGCAGAAAACGCGCGGTATTGATTTCTTCCGAGCCAAAAGCCACTTTGAACAAGTCAGGATAATCCGGATGTTCACGCAACCGCATCAGAATTTCAGCAGGGTTGGCATCCATTTCTACCGGATTCTGGATGGCATTAAGCGGCACCAGATCAAGGTTGGGCACACCACCATCCCAAAAAAAATCTTTTTTCCACAACATATTTTGAATCGGCAACGCATTGCGTCGGCCAAACTGATTGTCAATGCCATGGCTGGTCGGGTGCTCAGGATGACTGAATGCTGCGTACGAAATGTGACAATCGGCGCAGGCGATGGTGGTGTCGCGCGACAAAATTTTGTCGTAGAACAGTTTTTTACCCAGCATAAAACCGGCTTCGGTAACCGGATTCAGACCCAAATCATAAGCTGGCGACGGGAAGTTGGACGGTACCTGGGGGCCTTCAAAGGCCTGGTACGTTTCTTTTTCGCCGCAGGCGGCAATAAGAAGAATAGCGGCAAATATGATTCCGGGATGGTATTTCATGGCCAAAAAATTAATACAGCACGATGGGGCGTTCAACCCGCCAGCGCGCAGTTTTGAGTTGAAAAACATAAGTCCCTGCAGGTAAATAAGCCGCCGGCACCTTAATATCATTGAAGCCGGCATTAAGCGCAATCATTTGTTGCATTGCCAGTTTGCCGTCGGCTGCCCATAGCGTCCATTCGGCTTGTTCGCTTTCGGGTGTTTTCAGCCGTACCCGTACATCGCCCGCAGCAGGATTGGGTAAGATTTCGATACTTGATTCCGGCAATGGTTCGCCGTTTGCCAAAACTTCTTCCACGAGATTATTGCGACTTACAATCCACTGGTCCGGATCGAATTCCAGGCTACCGGCTTCAAAATGAAGGGGGGCGGTAAACACCTGTCCGTTGGTGTTGTGCGGCAATACGAGCAAGGTATCGTGGATGCCATCGCTCAATTTTACTGGAACCGGCATTTCAAAAAAGGATACCGAAGGGTGCGAAGGCGTTTGCCAGAGGGTGATTTTAACCTGGTTATCAGGTAGTTTAGCCCACTTTACGTCGTAGGAAGGATAGCCTTGCCCGTAAAACCAGTCGGCAAAAAAACCGTCGAGGTTGCGCCCCGAAGCGGTTTCCAGGTGATATTTCAAATCGCTGGTTCGGGCATATCCATACGACAACATCGGGTCGTTGATGTAATTTTTTACACCCGCGAAAAATGCGCTGTCGCCGCATACCCAGCGCAGCATGTGCAACACCATGGCGCCTTTGGAATAGGAGAGCCTGCTGCTGAATACCCGTGAAACACTGGTCGTATCATCTACCCATACCGAACCGTCGGGTTGGGCGGTGGCTTTTGATATCCGGTCGGTTTTGTACAAATCCCAGTATTGTGGGAAGATAAATTCGTAACAAAGTCCGTTGAGGTAGGTAGCAAAACCTTCGTTCAGCCAGATGTCTTCCCACGAGGCGCAAGTGATTTTATCGCCGAACCACTGGTGGGCCAGTTCGTGCGAAAGCAAATCAAACGTATAACTACCCACAAAACTCATGGTTTGATGTTCCATCCCGCCGCCCCAGCTAAATTGGGCGTGCCCGTATTTTTCGGCCTTGAAAGGGTAATCGCCAAAAAGCTGGCTGAACAACTGCATGTGCTGTACATTAATTTCGGCGCCTTCTTCGGCAAATTCAAGGTGCTCCTGGTACACATAATTGAGC
>JANRLZ010000217.1:0-1517 GCA_033762055.1 Saprospiraceae bacterium | reverse complement strand
CGCAATGGCTACCGATGCTTCCGATGCAGAGCGCACTGCTTTTTTAAGAGAAAAAATATTGGCAGCCATCCAGGAAATTGAAGCATCGCCGATAGATGGCAAGTATCATCGTGTTTTGTATCGAACCTATATCAACCCGGTAGGCAGCCAGGAAAAAACCGCTGATTTTTTAAATATGTCGTTCAGTACTTACCGGCGATACCTGGCAGCTGGTTGTCAACGGCTCACCGAATTGCTTTGGGCCACCGAGATAGGGTAGGGCGCTTGTTTGAAAAGAGCCGTGTTTAGAAGAAAAATTAAATTTGTTTGGAAAAAAGACAAAAGTGTTTGTACTTTTGCGCCTCGAATTTTGAACAACAAGTTTGACACTCATTTTCAGCACAATAGCGTTATGAAAAAAGATATTCACCCCGCCAGTTATCGCACCGTTGTATTCAAAGATATTTCGACGGACGATGCTTTTCTGGGCAAATCCTGTGCAGCTACCAAAGAAACCATGACCTGGGAAGATGGTAAGGAATACCCGCTGGTAAAAATGGAAATTTCCTCTTTCAGCCATCCTTACTTCACCGGTCAGATGAAACTGGTGGATACGGCAGGCCGTATTGACAAATTCAATAAGCGTTTCTCCAAGTTTTCGAAGTAATTTGAAGCGCTTTTGCGCTTTTTTATAAGTCCCAATAGGCTTCGTGCGTGTTGGGACTTTTTTATTCCCCAAATTTGCCGCCGGATTTATCAATTTCCCGATTTATTCCCTAAATTATGGCAAATATCATCCTTTTCGACACTGATGCACGCAATCATCTGCTGCCCCTTACAGCAACCCGACCGATGGGCGAATTGCGTATCGGTATCCTTACTTTGCGGGAAAAATGGGAGCGGCAATTACGCGGCGCCGTATCTTATATTACGCAGGAATACCTGCAGGAAAAATTCCCGATCCATATTGAAGACGAAAATCTGATCATCAGTGGCGGGATACTGCCTACCCCCGAACTTTGCCGCCGAATCGAAGCCCTGGGACTCAATGAAGCCCTGCTTGCCGACGGCGAGTTGATTGCCGCCCGGCTCAATGAAGCCCAGTTCGAATCCCTGATCGGCGAAGAAGAAGTGGAAGAGCTGCAAGGACAGGAACTGGATACCGGAATACCGCTCAAAGAGATAAAAAATCTGTGGCAACTAACACGACTGAACGGACAGGCCTTGCTGGATGACTATGCACTGCTGACTCGCGGCCGTGTTTCTCGACCGGTATCCGACACCAATCGGATCATCGGCCCTGTTTCCAACCTGTTTTTGGAAGAAGGGGTAACAATGGAAGCCTGCACCCTGAATCTTACGGCAGGCCCCGTTTATATTGGAAAAAACACAGAAGTTATGGAGGGCTGTATGTTGCGCGGCCCGATCGCCTTTGGCCATGATTGTATCGTGAAAATGGGGGCGAAAATTTATGGCCCCAGCTCCTTTGGTCCGGGCTGTCGTGTTGGCGGCGAAGTGGCGCGTTCCATTTTTATGGC
>JANRLZ010000216.1:0-1548 GCA_033762055.1 Saprospiraceae bacterium | reverse complement strand
GTGACCGCGACGTTCGTGATCGAGTTTCCGCCATCAAACTTGCCCGTAAATGGGCATACAAAGTAAAAGGGGTAGCAGAAGGAAAGGCCAAAGTCATTTTTGTTGCCGGAAATTTTCATGGTCGCACTCTCTCGGTCATTTCTGCCTCCACCGACCCCGACAGCCGCAACGGGTTTGGCCCGTATATGCGTGGTTTTGAGGTAATTCCGTACAACGACCTCGACGCGCTGGAACATGCCTTGCAAGATACCAATGTGGCCGGGTTTCTGCTCGAACCCATTCAGGGTGAAGCCGGCGTGAATGTACCCGACGAAGGCTATCTGCTCAAGGCTTATGAACTTTGCAAGTCGCACCATGTGCTGTTCATCGCCGACGAGGTGCAAACCGGTATTGCCCGCACCGGTCGTCTGCTTTGCTGCGATCATGAAGCCGTAAAACCCGATCTGCTGATCCTTGGTAAAGCGCTTTCAGGCGGTGTACTGCCCGTGAGTGCCGTCCTCGGCAGCGATGAAGTGATGCTTACCATCCGTCCAGGCGAGCATGGTTCCACCTTCGGCGGCAACCCGCTCGCTTGCGCCGTAGCCATGGAAGCCCTGAAAGTAGTGGAAGATGAACGGCTGGCCGATAATGCCAAAGAACTGGGCAAGGTATTCCGTTCACGCATGCGTGTGTTGCAACAAAAACGTCCCGACCTGATTTCACTCGTTCGAGGCAAAGGGCTGCTGAATGCTGTGGTGATAAATGATACCGAGCAAAGCAAAACTGCCTGGAACATCTGTCTGCAAATGGCTGAAAACGGCCTGCTCGCCAAACCTACCCATGGCAATATGATTCGTTTTGCGCCGCCGCTGGTAATGAACGAAAGCCAGTTGAACGAATGCTGCAGTATTATCGAAGGGGTGTTTGAAGGGTTTGAAAAATAGGGCAAGTGGAAATTGGTGCGATTTTCAGTCGGCACAGCGTACCTTCGCCCGCTCGATTCCTCCTCTATGCCCGATTTTGTAGAAGATTATCGCCATACAATTGTTCAGATTGCTACGCCTTACAGCACCGGAACCGGTTTTTTTCTGCGTGATAAAGGGTTGATAATTACCAATCATCATGTGGTGGAAGGCAGTCGCACGGTGGTGATTGAAGGCGCCATGTTTAAAAAACAGCTGGCGCGGGTTCGTTACATTGATGCCAAGTATGACCTGGCTTTTCTGGATGCCCCGGCAAACGGGGCCGAACTGCCGGAAATTCGACTGGGGATCAGCAAAATTTTACGCGAACGCGATGCGGTAACCGCCATTGGGCATCCTTTCGGGCTCAAGTTTTCACTCAAAAGCGGCATTGTTTCCAATACCTCCGAATTGATGAACGGGATTCCGTACCTGCACATTGACGCGGCGCTTAATCCCGGCAACTCGGGTGGTCCGCTGGTGGATATGGAGGGGGAGGTGGTAGGGATCAACACTTTTGTCATTCGCGATGGCGACAACACCGGCTTTTCCCTTCCGGTTCGTTTTTTGCAGGAAACCCTCGAACAGTTCGCCGAGATAAACAGCG
>JANRLZ010000215.1:0-2359 GCA_033762055.1 Saprospiraceae bacterium | reverse complement strand
GCGTCTGAAAGCAGATCGATTTGCCGCCGCCGGTGGGCAGCAGCGCCAGGGTATCGTGCCCGCCCAGGACGGAATGGATAATTTCCTCCTGCAAAGGGCGAAAAGCATCGTAGCCCCAGTACTGTCGAAGTATGTCGTGCGGTTGTGACATGGCAGCGGGGCAAAGATAGGCGAGGTGGAGGGCTGGAGTAGCGGCAAGAACGGCGGGTCAACGATTAAATATCAAAAAAACGAGTTGGAAAACGACAAAACTCAGCAACCCGAGAGCGATGCTTCGCCCCCACGACAATCGATGTGTAATCCGCACAGCCAATGGGAAAAGCACAAGGAAAGCCACAAAATAAAGCAGGTAGGCCGACCACAGCAGGGTTCTCCAGATGGTTGGGTTGTTCATATCGATTTCATGCTGTCGCGCGTCGATAACACCCATCGCACTGAAAAAACTCATGGGCAGGTCGTGCAGTAGCCCGAAACACATTGCGACGCCGATGCTCAACCCGATAGTTGCCATACTTTGTTCGTATGTGCCCCGGCCACCGGCCAGACGACCGAGCAGTTGTACGAGCGACCCTGCCGAAAACCAGCACAGCAACATACTGGGCGCCAGCAGGTATCGGTTGAATGCATAATATTCATCTCTGGAAATATTCAGCCAGGGTGTAAATACCGAAGGGGCGCCGTGTCCAATGGTCAGAAAAATATACATGGCCGTATAACCTGCGATGGCAATCAGCACCCCGAAAAAGCCATATCGAAGGAAGTTGGGAGAACGAAGTAGTTCTTCCAGGGCCGATTTCGGGGCATGAAAACAACGGAAAAAGAGGGTGGAGAAGGTTTTCATGTGAATTTTTGACAAAAATGGGGCCTGTGCGAATCTCCGGAGAATGAGATTAGGCAGCACATAGTATGATTGAGGATACTCCACACAACAAAAAAACGGCACAACCTTCCGGTCGTGCCGTTTTGCAATGTTGCGGAGGGGGAGGGATTCGAACCCCCGGTGGTGTAACCCACGACGGTTTTCAAGACCGCTCCATTAAACCGCTCTGGCACCCCTCCGGAAAATTTGCGGCGCAAAAGTAGATGGATTTTTTTGCCCGTTACACCATAACGGTAAAAGTTTTTGGCTGGTCGGAAAAAAATCGGGAATAATCAATCCGATTCCATTTTTATCATTTGCGGAATTTCATTTTTCCCTTCCACACGTTCGAAAAAAGTGCGCAGGTAATTGCTCATGTCTTCTGCAGCTTCGTGGGGCAGGTATTTCGATTTGCAAAGCCCGTAAAATGTTTGTTTGGCAGTGCGCAATGTATTCAGTGCGCGTTTGAGGGCTTCAGGTTTCAAACCGTTGTTCATCAAAAAACGATCGCGTACGGTTTTAAGGCCGGTTTCGGAACTCGGACTGGAATAAGGCGCGCTGACAAGACCCGAAAAATCAAAATCGTAGGGTACCAGTAAAATTTTACCGGATGCGGGAGCGCGTACCAAACGAACATTGCGCAACATGGCTACTTCCCAGTCGGTATTGCCGATCATATATTGAAACATCACCGTCAGGGCTGCCTGATAGGTATGCAGACTGTCGGTAGGGGTGCCGTATTCCTCGTTCAACTGGCCATTCAGCCGCTTTACCAGTTCTTCTTCGTCTTCAAGAAGGATGGCGTACATGGGTTTTTTGGATTTTTCGACATGGGTGTCGCGAATTGTCAGGCGAATCAAACGGGCGCGCATGCTGGCATCGGTAAGGTGTTCAAACATCCGGTAGGCGAGGTATTCGCGTACGATCAGTTCGTCGCCCTTGTCGCTTTCATAACAAGGCAGCACGAGTTTGATTTCGTTGAGGGTATCCAGCCCTTCAGCCAATAATTCTTTTTTCTTGAATTTGATTTTGAGCGGCGGGAAAGCCGAAATTTTGCGGCGGAACTTGCCGCGGGGCTTTATTTCGATGCGGTACATTTTACCATCGTCGGTGCGCAGGGTGGCAGGAAAATACTGGTTGGTCTTTTTTTGCTCGATAACGGTGGTAAGGTCAGTTTCCAGGGTCATTTTGACGGCTTCCTGTCGGGTGATTAATTCAAAAATGGTGCGAGGCTGCGCACTGTTTGTCGTACCCGATTCCTGCGCCATTGCAGCATTCGCAGCGGCAATGAAAAAGAATACAATCAGGCGGTATTTGGCAAATAGGTCGTTCATCGTCATGGTAGCAGCAATTATACTGTGATTATTGTGATTTGCATAAAAAAAGCGTGGATTAATTTGATTTTCAATGATTTAAATCCCTCTTTCTTTACAAATCACTTTCATTTGGGTATCAGCCTGAAAACATCGGATCCCTTTGTTTCGAAGGAAGTTAAGTACT
>JANRLZ010000214.1:0-7705 GCA_033762055.1 Saprospiraceae bacterium | reverse complement strand
ACTGATTTTCAGTCGGGATGACTGGATTCGAACCAGCGACCTCGTCGTCCCGAACGACGCGCGCTACCGGGCTGCGCTACATCCCGAAAATGATTTGGTTTTGTTTTGGCTCAACTGGGTAAACTTACAAGGAAGCGTTTGATCCCTCTTTTTTTGATTTTTGCTTCAAGGTTCACGGCCTCCTTTCTTGATGGACATTCGAAAAATCGAATTAATGTCCAAGGAACGCCACTTTTAGTAGATAAAACAGCACCTTCGTTATGCCGGTCAATCCGGCTTTGCAAATCTGCTGTTTGTCCCACATAGAATTTTTGACTTACGGAGCTAAACAGTACGTAAAAAAAAAACATGTCTTCAATGGTTTTGTCGGGAAGATGGCGCTTCAGCGCCACAACCTCACTGCTTCACTCGCAATTCCTGTTAAAAAAACTTTTCTTGAGCCGGACAAGGGATTTGAACCCTCGACCTGCTGATTACGAATCAGCTGCTCTACCGCTGAGCTAATCCGGCTTGCAATGCTTTTCTTTTAAAGCGGCGGCAAAGATACTTCGGCATTATCCAATTGGACAAATCCTTTTGAAAATTTCCCTAAAAAAGTTGACGCATCAAACACAAAGGGTTGTCCCCTTGCGAGGACAACCCTTTCTTCCAACTGGGTCTCGTTTTGCTTCGATGTGGCGGCTCAGCCCGCCACCCCTGTAATCACATCACGCGCAAATAGGATTTTAGGCTTCCAGTACTTGGAAGTAGAAATGTTTTCGACAATAATGCCGCGGCTGCAAGTGCTGTGAATACAGAAAATGCCTTCGGCTGTTTTCTCAACCACCATAGCGACGTGTTGAATACGCCCACGCGTACCAAAAAAGATCAAATCGCCGGGCAAAACATCCCGCAGAGAGACCTTAAGGCCCTGTCTGGATTGTGTGGTAGAGGCAGATGAAACCGGGACGCCGAATTCAGCCAGAATGAAGTTGGTGAAGCCGGAGCAATCGAAGCCGGTTTTCGGCGACCGACCGGCATGGCGATACCGCAATCCGAGAAAATTATGGGCATAGCCGGTAATCTCGCTGCGGAATTGCATGACTTCGGCATCTTCGGCGCTAGAAGGTTTGACATTGACCGGCTTAAAGGCCGTAATGAACAATGCGCCGGAAATCAATAAGAAAAAGGGCAGAAAAGAACGAAAAAGGAGTTTTTTAGGGCTACTGGAAGGTATTGTTTCGGTCATGTTTCATGAATTACAGCTCGCTACGTACCGGGTACGATCACGCTCTTGCCACAAGAGTTTGCTGATGTGTGAACTAACAATTGGCTTGATAAGGGCGATGTGGCAATCGGCTAACGCGATGAACGAAGATGTTCAAGGGAGAGATTAAAAGAGACACCAGAAAAGGGCTAAATATCACGCTAACCGAAGGCAAAGGTAGAAATGCTTCGACAAAAACAAGCATTTTGTTCTTTTTTTTCAACTTTTTGAGATGCACGCCACCTCTAAACCATCATTTTGTTTGAAAAACACCTCACATATTCAGGCTCATCTTGAGTTTTTTCTCCACTTCTTCCACCGTATCCTTAAATACAATATCCGTATCCATCATGTCCTGTACGGCTTTACAGGAATAAATAACGGTGCTATGGTCGCGACCACCGAACTGTTCGCCGATTGACTTGAGCGACTTGTTGGTTAGTTTTTTGGCGAGGTACATAGAGAGTTGCCGCGCGATCACAATATTTCGTTTGCGGGTTTCATGGTGCAGTTTTTCTACCGGCACATTAAAATGCTCGGCTACCAGTTGCTGGATAAATTCAACCGTAATTTCCTTGTTGATCGTCGTCACAAAGTTCCGAATCACCTCCTTGGCCAATTCCATATCAACATCCCGGCGAATAAGCGTACTCTGTGCCAGCAAAGACACCATCACCCCTTCCAGTTCGCGTATGTTGTTTTTGATATTGTAACAGATAAACTCCAGGACATCATCCGGGATATCCACGCCCTCTTCATCCATTTTTGATTCAAGAATGGCCATGCGTGTTTCCAGATCTGGCGCTTGCAGATCGGCGCTGAGCCCCCATTTAAAACGCGATATAAGCCGCTCTTCCATGCCTTCCAGGTCTTTCGGCGCCCGGTCGGAGGTCAGAATGATTTGTTTGCCGTTTTGGTGCAGCTGATTAAAAATATGAAAGAATATCTCCTGGGTTTTTTGTTTTCCCGACAAAAACTGGATATCGTCAATAATCAACACGTCTATCATTTGATAGAAGTTGACAAAGTCGTTCACCGAGTTGTTCTTGATGGCCTGAATAATCTGGTTGGTAAATTTTTCGGCAGAAACGTATAAAACGGCCTTTTGCTCCATCCGGCTGACCACCTCATTGCCAATGGCTTGCGCAAGGTGGGTTTTGCCCAACCCGACTTCTCCGAAAATAAACAAGGGGTTGAAAGCGGTTCCACCCGGGCGCTTGGCAATTGCCAGACCGGCATTGCGGGCAAGGCGGTTACAATCGCCTTCAATAAAATTGTCAAAGGTGTAATTCGGATTGAGTTGCGGATCAACTTTGATACGTTTGATGCCTGGAATGATAAACGGGTTTTTGATCATTTCGGCGTCGAATGATCCGGGCACCGGCTCACTGTCTTTGTCGGCAGATGGACGGGTGTCGGGCTTGCCGACGCCAGGGTTGTTGCCCTGTGCGCCACTTTCGGGGATGTGGTAAACCAATCGCCCGCGTTCGCCCAACTCCTGGCGAATGCTCTTCTTCAGGAGCTGTACATAGTGTTCTTCGAGCCATTCGAAGAAAAACTTGTTGGGCACCTGTATGGTGAGCACCTCCGCATCGAGGCGAACGGGCTTGATCGGCTCAAACCACGTTTTAAAACTCTGTGGACTTACATTTTTCTTGATGGTACGCAGACAATCGTCCCATACCATCCGGCTGTCTCTTGTCATACCAGATGGGTGCATTTGGATTTCGGGAGTGACCCGTTAAAACTTTAAATTGGTGAAGCTGTCCAGTCGAGCAGGGCGACAAAGATTGGGCTTAGCCGCGACCTGAACAAATAGATTTTAACTTTTTTCGAAAGTTTTTTTTTGTCATTTCAAAACAACTTGAAAACGAACGTTTTGCGAAATAAAATCGTAGAGGACGGTAGAATGCGCAAGTCGGACAAAACTGTATTTTTGCTTTTTTTCAAAATTATTTGCAAATTATCGCGTAATATGCAGGTTATTTTATTGAAAAAACGCATTTTTTTAATTTATTTTTAATCGCTCTTTATCTGTCTGTTTTCTCTTTCAAACAATTTTACAAAAAATCACCGACGTTGAAAAGCGCTGAATTTCAGTGCAAAAGCGAATTTTTAACCGCTCAAAAACACAAATTGTTGGCACTTTCCAGACTGCCTTAAAACAGTTGTCCGGCTTCGGTACGAACCGCCATGACAGCCGTTTGCAGCGGCGTGATAGGCTCCTGGTCGAGTGATTGAAGTAAGGCATCGGAAAGCAGTTCTGCATCTGCATCCGGATCTATATCGGAACCGGTCAGGGTTACCAGCGCCAGGGTGTTGTTTTTCGCCGCGCGAATGATTTGCCAGAGGGTTTCAGATACATACAACTGTTGTGAAACATTGTGTTCAAACTCCTGATTGATGGCCAGCAACAAGGCCCCACGCAATTCGCGTACCTTCATGCCGGGCATCCGAACACGCAGCATGGTGTTGGCAATGTCGGCACGGTCGCACAACAACATCAGGCGTTCGTAAGCCGAAAGCCGGAGTGGCAGGGTGATTTTTTGCGCATCATTTCGCAGCAGGGCGCGGTCTATGCGCTGGCGCTCGTCAAGTAAAGTTTTCAACAACAAATAAGCGGTAGCGCCTACCAACAAGCCGGGCAGGGTAAGTTTCAGAATATCGAGAAAAAATTCCATAAACAGTGGTGTTTTACCAGGATCTTTGTGATTGGCCTGACAGACAGGATAGCCTGCCCAGGAAAAGGGCGGCAAAGGTAAAAATCGGATGCAAACATTTTTCTCAACTTGCTGTTTTGGTATGCGTACTTTTGCAGCGCCGATCAACGGTATTTGTTTTTTGGATATTATGCTTGACAATACGACCACTATGGCTCCCATCAGCCTCACTGAAGAGGCCATTGCACAATTGCATCAGATTCGTCGCCAGGAAAATATTCCCGGCGATTATTGCCTGCGTGTAGGCGTTAAAGGCGGAGGTTGCTCCGGTTTTTCCTATGTGTTGGGTTTTGATAAAATACAGGAAAACGACGATACCTTTGAGGTAAACGGCATGCAGGTGGTAATGAATAAAGCGCATGCCATCTACCTGCTGGGCATGGAGGTGGATTTTCACAACGGCCTTGACAATCGCGGCTTCACCTTTGAAAATCCCAATGCCAAAAGCACTTGCGGCTGCGGCACCTCGTTTTCTGCCTGATCGCCGGCCCCTTTCATTCTTCTACCCGCCCTCAATGCAGCGTCTGCGCTTCACGGTGCTGAAAAACAACGTACCTTGCCCGCATGACGGAATTGCAACAGCGCAACGACGCCTTTCGGGCTTTTCTCGATACGCTTAACCCGGCGCAACGCGCTGCCGTAGCCCAGACAGAAGGCCCGGTACTGGTGATCGCCGGTCCGGGAACCGGAAAAACGCAGTTACTCTCCGCCCGCATCGGTAATATTCTGCTCGAAACCGATGCGCGTCCTCAAAATATTCTTTGCCTTACATTTACCGACGCCGGCGCCACTGCCATGCGTCGCCGGCTCCTGCAACTTATCGGTCCAACAGCGCACCAGGTGCCTGTTTTTACTTTTCATGCATTTAGCAACCGGGTCATACAGGAAAATGCCGAATATTTCTCCAAAGGCAATCCCGAACCCCTGAGCGAACTGGAGCGTATCGAAATGGTGCGCAAACTACTGGCACAGTTACCTGCCGACCACCCGCTCCGTCAGGGGAAAAAGGATGTTTTTCAATACGAAGCCCACTTGCGCGACCTCTTTGATACCATGAAACGCGAAGGGTGGACGCCGGGGCATGTACTTAAACAATGCAGCGCATTCTTGCAGAATTTGCCTGAAAATCCGGCCTACCTGTACCAGCGAAACAGCAAACTATATAAAAAAGGCGATCCAAAAAC
This sequence comes from Saprospiraceae bacterium, assembly GCA_033762055.1. GTDB lineage: Bacteria > Bacteroidota > Bacteroidia > Chitinophagales > Saprospiraceae > M3007. The sequence goes on along the minus strand of JANRLZ010000214.1, from coordinate 2,555 downwards.
CGCACAAATAGCTGAAGTAACGGAAAAGATATTGCGCCTCCAAGCCGCTGCCGACCTGTTTCCACGTTATCAGGTGGCACTCGAACGCGCCGCGCGGTACGAATTTGAAGATATGCTCCGCTGGGTCCTGCAGGCATTTGAAAAAAATGAAGCACTGCTGCGAACTTATCAGGAACGCTACCAATACATCCTGGTAGATGAATTTCAGGATACCAATGGCGCGCAATTTCAACTGCTCAACCTTCTCCTTGATTTTTGGCAAACCCCCAATATTTTTATTGTAGGCGACGACGACCAGAGTATCTACGAATTCCAGGGGGCGCGTCTGCAAAATCTGCGCTACTTTAAGGAGCGATATCAAAACGGATTGCATACGATCCTGCTGACCGAAAACTACCGATCTACCCAAACCATCCTTGATGCTGCAGGCCGTCTTATTGCCCACAATAACCTGCGTGCCGTGCGCTTGTTGGGCGATAAGACGGAGAAGATCCTGCACGCCCGGCATTCAGGCGCAGGCTCCCCGGAAGTGCGGTTGTACCCCAATCGTTTGCAGGAAATGGCCGGCATAGTTGCTGAAATTGAAATCCTTATTAATGCCGGCACTGCACCGCAGGAAATTGCGGTGCTCTACGCCCGACACCGGCAAGCCGAACGATTGTTGGTTCTATTGGAGAAAAAAGGCATCCCTTATCAGACCAAACGCCCCGTAAATTCACTGGATCTCCCCCTGGTAAGACAAATACGCACGTTATGGGCTTACTTAAGGGATGAATTGCAAAGCCCATTTTCCGGCGAACACCATCTGTTCAGGCTGCTGCATGCCCCCTTTTGGCAACTCGACCCGCTTGATCTGGCCAAACTGGCACTGGCCTGCCGGGCCGACGCACCGGAAGCAGCCGACGAGATTTACATAAAAGTCGGCGCACTCAATACGGACAAAAAACGATGGCGCGACCTGCTTTCCGACCCAAAGACCCTTCTATCCCTTCATCTCTCAAACCCAACCGAACTTTTGCAGCTCGGCCGTTTGTTGAATGAATGGATCGCAGCGGCAGAAAACCTGCCATTAACGCAGTTGCTCGAGCGTCTTTTTGCCCAAACCGGGCTGCTCGACTGGACATTGGCACAACCCGATAAATGGTGGCACTTGCAGGTGCTGAGTACCCTGCTGGAATTTGTCCGCAATGAAACCGCCCGAAATCCGCGCCTTGACTTGGGTCGCTTGCTCGACATGTTGGATGGAATGGATGACAACAAACTGGCGCTACCGCTTTCCCAACCCTTGCAGCCGGCCTTTGGCGTGCAGTTACTGACGGCGCACGCAGCTAAAGGACTGGAGTTTGAAGCGGTATTTGTACTCGATGCGACCGAAGACGCCTGGGATAAAAACAACGGCGGACAAAACCGGCGCTTTTTTATGCCGGATACACTGACACGATCGGGTGAAGAAGATGCACTCGAAGCAAGGAGGCGTTTGTTTTACGTGGCCATGACCCGTGCTAAAAACCTTTTGTCGCTCTCATACGCAAAAAATGACGACGCAGGCAAAATCTTGCAGCCCAGCCGGTTCCTCTCGGAAGCAGCATTGCAACAAAAGGAAGTATCGGTTGATCCGGGTGTGTTGCTTGAAGCCCAAACCCTGCTCCTGCTCGATCCGGCAAAACCGGTAATCCGTCTCCCCGAACCGGCTTTACTCGACGCACTGCTGGCCGATTTCACCCTGAGTATTACCGCCATGAACCGCTATCTGCGTTGCCCACTGGCGTTTTACTACGAAGATATTCTCAAATCGCCCGGCGCCGCAAGCGAAGCGGCGGCATTTGGATTGGCCATGCACGGCGCCTTGCAACAGTTCGTGCTAAAAATGAAAGGACACAAGCAATTGGAGTGGCCTTCCACTACCGTACTGACCAAACTTTTTGCGCAGGAGATGGAACGCCAGCGCGGTTTTTTTACAGAAAATGGATTTACACAACGACTTGCCCTTGGTCAAGATTATTTGCGTCGCATCCATGTGGAACAGGTGCCCTTTTGGCGCAAACGCGTTATCGTAGAACGACGTATTGATCGCGTAGAACTTGACGGCGTGCCATTGACCGGCATTCTCGACAAGATAGAATGGATGGAGGGTGGCACACTGCGGATTGTTGACTACAAAACCGGTACTCCCGACCCGAAAAAAACGGCGCCGCCTTCCGAATCACAACCTTATGGCGGCGATTACTGGCGTCAACTGGCGTTTTATACGTTGCTGCTCGAACGATCGCGACTATATCCTGAACCGGTGGGAAAAACAGCTATTTCCTGGCTGGAACCCGACAAACGTGGCACATTTCCAGTCACTGAATTACAATTCTCCGAATCTGAACGACGCATGGTTGAGCAATGGATTCAAATGGTTTACAACGCTATCCAGCATCGCGCGTTCCATACCGGCTGTGGCGAAACTGACTGCAGATGGTGTCAAATGCACCGCGACAGGGATGCCATACTGCTTTCCCGAGACCATGAAATCGGACTGGACGATTAAGCGCACAGCTAACGCGGCGGCT
>JANRLZ010000213.1:0-4481 GCA_033762055.1 Saprospiraceae bacterium | reverse complement strand
AGGTACAAATGGTTTGCACCTTGTCTTGTCCAACCAGCGCTTTTGACTGGAACACATCTGAAATCGCCGAGGTAGGACATGCCTGTGCGCAGGCGCCGCAGGATACACAATCCGACTCCAGGAAACTTTGATTCATGCCTTTGATGATCCGGCTGTCGAACCCGCGGCCCTCTACCCCCAGTACAAACTGTCCCTGCACTTCATCGCAGGCGCGCACGCAGCGATAGCACATGATGCACTTCGACATATCGGAGGTCATGTACGGGTGACTGAGGTCTTTTTGGCGGTCGAGGTGGTTTTTTCCCGATGGGTATCGCACCGAACGAATGCCTACGCGGGCAGCGACATCCTGTAGTTCGCAGTTGCCGTTTACCTCGCAGGTAAGGCAATCGAGCGGGTGGTCGGTGAGTACCAGTTCGATCAGGTTTTTCCGAATCTTTTGGACGTCAGGCGATTCGGTAAAAATGTGCATGCCTTCCTCCATTTGGGTATGGCAGGCTGCTTTCATGCGGCGCGGGCCACTGGCTTGCAAAGCGACCTCTACGCTGCACACCCGGCAGGCGCCGTATGCTTCAAGATTGGGCGCATCGCAAAGTGTGGGCACACTGTCGCGGCCAAAATGCCGGCGGGCTACCGAGAGGATCGTTTCCCCGGGTTCGAAGGCGCAAGGCTGGCCATTGATATAGGCAATCGTGGAGATAGCAGACATAGCAGCGTAGTTTTAACAGTGAGTCGCCTGATTTTTATGTTTTCATTCAAATCTTTGTCGTCAACCTGATTTTTCTAATTCCCGAAATACGGCCTCAATTCCTCATCAAAATATTTCAGCGCATTTTTGACCGGCAACGGAATCCCGCCACCGAGGGCGCATAGTGAGCCTTTTTCAAGGGTATCGAGCAAGTCGTTGAGTAATTCACGGTTAATTCGATAATCCGATTCATAGGCTTTTTTGAGCAATTCCTTGCCGCGAACCGAACCGATCCGGCAGGGGAAACATTTGCCACAACTCTCGTGCGCTGTGAATTCAAACAAATGTTCGAGGTATTTGATCAATGGGAAATGCTCGGGTACGGAGAGGATCGAAGCATGCCCCAGCAAAAAACCGTTGCCGGCAAATGATTCAAAATCAATGGTCAGGTCATTAATACGCGACAAGGGCACAAGTCCGCCCAGCGGGCCGCCAATATGCAGGGCCTTGACCGGCTCCCGGAATCCGCCGCCCAGTTCGTAAACGGCAAAGGACAGGGGAGTGCCCATGTCCACTTCATACAAACCGGGATGACGGAAATGACTGTCGAGCGAAAGAAGTTTGGTGCCGGTAGATTTCTCTGTTCCGAGGCTTTTGAAAGCCTCGCCACCTTCCTGTGCGATAAACGGCAGGTTGGCCAGGGTTTCCACGTTGTTGACGGCGGTTGGTTTGCCGTACAGGCCGTATTGGGCCGGAAAAGGCGGGCGGGTACGCACTTCCGGCCGATTGCCTTCGATGGAGTTGAGCAGGGCGGTTTCTTCGCCGCAGATGTAAGCGCCTTGTGCCCTGATGATTTTCAGTCGGAAGGTAAACAGTGAACCGTCGTGGGTAGCGAGCGGAAAAAGTTCATTGAACTGTGTGGCCACTTTTTGCGCGATGGCGATGGACTCCGGGTATTCAGCGCGGATGTACACCACTCCTTCGGTCGCTCCGGCCATCAACCCTGCCAGGGCCATGCCGGCCATGAGCAAATGCGGTTGTTCTTCCAGAATATAACGATCGGAAAAAGCCCCCGGATCGCCCTCATCTGCATTACAGACAATGTATTTCTGATTGGCTTGTTCTTTTCGGACGGTATCGAGTTTAATGGCAATCGGGAAGCCGGCGCCTCCTCGCCCCCGCAAGCCGGACACCCGCAGTCCTTCGAGCAAGGATTCGGGAGAGCGGCGGTACCATTCAGGCAACAGGCGCAGACATTCGTCGTGGCCGAGTGCGTTGCCGGTGAGGATGCCCCGTCCGTGGTGCTGCATCCGGTAAGGCGTGGCGTGTTGGTCTTTTTCCTTCCGGCAAATCGCGGGCAGCGCATCGGCTTCGGCGCCGGAGAAGTTTTTGCCGTCAACATGGAAGGCCCGGTTTTCATAGCAGCGCCCCAGGCAATACACCGGTCCGACTGCATCGGCGCCGAATTGAGTTTCCAGATCGTTTTTAACCGCTTCCTGCGTGCCGGCCAGCAGGCAGGCGCTGCCGGCGCAGTAAAACCCTTTTTTTCCGCTGTTGGCGGGGTTCAGAAAATCATAAAAGGAAGCCGTCCCGTAGGTATTCGCATTGCCGATCAGGAACTTGGCAGCAACGTTGCGATAGCCTTCTCCCTCCGCGCCGCCATTGTCGGGCAATTGCTCAAAGAGGTTGTCGTCGAGCCCTTTGCGGGCGGAGAGGTTGCGGATATTTTTCGACATGAGAAATGGGCGAGGGCAATTGATCCTGAGTTTCGGGGCAATTTTACAAAAAAATATGATTGTTGGGAAAAACTTCGAGCCAAAACGTGGCGAGTAGCAAATTCTGTGGTAGAACCCTGGGCCAGGAAGACAGGATCATCCGTTTGGAATATGCCTGTACTGAGCATTTGTCTTAAATTCTTTCTTCTAAAAAACCAGCGCTGTATGGGTCTGAATAGCCTCAAAACACGCGACAACAGGCCTATGTAGATGAACAAAGCCTCAAAACACGCGACAACGAGGCTTTGCAGAAGAACAAAGCCTCAAAACACGCGACAACGAGGCTTTGTCGATGAACAAAGCCTCGAAACACGCGACAACGAGGCTTTGTCGATGAACAAAGCCTCGAAACACGCGACAACGAGCCTTTGTCGATGAACAAAGCGGCGAAACACGCGACAACGAGGCTTTGCAGAGGAACATAGCCTCAAAACACGCGACAACGAGGCTTTGCAGAGGTACATAGCCTCAAAAGGTGCAAAATCCCATCTTACTGGATATTTCACCGCAGAGACGCGGAGTTTTTACCTTTTTGAAAATCAATCAATTAAAAACGCTCTGCGCCTCTGCGGTTAAAAAAGTGTCTAGTAGTGTGCAGTGCCTCTGCGGTAAAAAAATATCCAGAAGTATGACAAAATCCTTACATCCCAAAATCCCGGTACAGCGGTCGAGCTTAACGGGAAGTCTCTGCGCCCCCCTACCCTTTCACCAAAAAATCGTCCAGATTCAACACTGCATTCGCCGTAACAACCGCTGCCGCACGACGGTACAATTCCTCATCGGCAACTTCTTCCGACAGCGGCAACAAACGCCTGGCATCAGCCGGCGAACGGCGGTAGTAATCGAGGGAGCGCTGGTATAATTCTTCCAGGGCGCGGCGTTTTTCGGGTGTGATATCCCATCCTACGGCACGACGGTACATCATCGAGATCTGCTCGGCCGGGTCCGAAGCACCGTCTTTTTCCACCCGCAGTGCGAGGTGACGGGCCATATCCACCATCGCCGAATCGTTGAGCGTGGTGAGGGCCTGCAAGGGGGTATTGGTGCGAATCCGCCGCGCTGCGCAGACCTCTCGGGGGGCCAGATCAAAGGTGACGGCAGCGGGGTACGGGCTGGTGCGTTTGACAAAGGTGTACACCGCACGACGGTATTGGTCCTCGCCTTCACTTTGTTTCCAGTAATCGCCGCTCCAGGGGCTTTTCCAAACGCCCGCAGGCTGATAAGGCATGACGCCAGGCCCTTCCATTTTTTCCGACAGCACACCGGCTACAGCCAGGGCTTTATCGCGCAATTGCTCTGCCGACAAACGTACACGCGGGCCGCGGGCCAACAGTTCATTGCGCGGATCGCGGGCCAATAGGTCCTCGCTCACCCGTGCATCCTGCCGGTAGGTAGCTGATAAAACGATTTCGCGCAACATTTTTTTGATACTCCAGCGGTGCTCGTGCATGAATTTCCAGGCCAGGTGATCGAGCAATTCCGGATGCACCGGTGCAATGCCCTGCGATCCCAGGTCTTCGAGGGTTTCGACCAGTCCCAGTCCAAACAATTGCTCCCACAAACGATTGACCATCGTACGGGCTGTCAGCGGGTTTTGTGTATCGCAAAGCCATTGCGCCAGTCCAAGCCGGTTGGTTGGCGCCCCGGCAGGCATGGGCGGCAGGATGCGCGGAGTACGGGCTTGCACCTTTTCACCGGGCACGAGCCAGTTGCCGCGTTCAAACACATGGGTGGCGCGTTCGAAAGCTCCGACTCCTTCAAACATAACAGGAGTAAAATCCGTCTCCGCCCGCAAAAGTTGCATCATATCAGCCTCGGCTTTATCCCGTTCTGCCTTGTCGCGCCCCGGCAATGCCTCGCGAAATGCCAGCCAGTCGAAGGTTAGGCCGACGGCATCGGGGCTTTTCAGCGCTGGATTTTCATAGATGAGCCATACGTCGCGCCATGATTTTTCCGGCGTATTTCCCGGTAGAATAGCCGGAAAATCGAGGGCGTGTATTTCACGTCCGGCCGTTTTT
>JANRLZ010000212.1:0-4474 GCA_033762055.1 Saprospiraceae bacterium | reverse complement strand
ACAGTCAGGTATATGCCGGCACTAACCAGGGACTGCTTATGGCATTTGATTTGAACGGGAATGCGCTCTGGAGCAAAGACTACCAGAACATCTATGCCTTTCGCGGTATGCAGGCCAGGGCCGACGGCTTTTTAGCCTGCGGCAGCAATAACAATGCAAAAGGCGTACTGCTTGCCTTTGATGAAACCGGTAACCTACAATGGGAGAGAAAACCCGGCGACGACGGGTACAACAGCTTGATAGAGAACGCCGACGGCAGCATTGTCGCTACCGGGATTCATATCTCCGGTCGCGCGGCATTAACAAAAATCAATGCAGCCGGGCAACTGCTATGGCGCCGGATTTATGAAGCCGGACATGGCGGAAAATTGCTACCGGCGATTGATGGGGGCTATATTTTTATGGCGCACAGCATTGGCTCGCCGGCGAACGCTTATGTGGTAAAAACCAACGATCTGGGTGAAACAGATGAATTGGATGAAAACATAGCCGTAAGCGGCCAACGTGAACTTTCCAATGGCGGTTTCAGATTGAAGCAGCTGCCTTCCTCCGCCTTGTTTTTCGACCTGGATGGAGGATCGTTTGAAATTCCTGCAGACAGCATGACTTATTTGTTTTTTAGCCATTCTCCCTGGATAGGCGCAGTTGATGGTGGCGGTAATTTGCATCTGAGCGCCGGCCAATTTGGCGAAACCAATTTTCCCAGCGATTATCAAACCGGCATCATCAACAGCCCTTCCCGCGATTTTAATCGCTTATGGGCCATTACACGCGCCGAGATTGATGCCTTGCAACGCGATTTTGAAGAAGACGGCGTACTGGACAACACGCCGGGTTATGATGTGCTGACCTGGCCGGCAAAAGGCAATCCGTATTTCAGCATCAACTTCGATTTCACCCGCACCGGCACCCACCCCGACAGCCTTCCGGCGCCATTTGTTGACCGGAATGGCGACGGACGTTACCATGTTTATGATGGCGATTACCCGGTGTTGAAAGGCGACCGTATGTTATGGTGGGTGATGAATGACAACCAACAGCATGAGCTATCCAACGGACAACCGCTTCGTGTGGACATCATGCTGACTGTATTTGCCTATGATTGCGCCGAAAATCCCCTGGTACAGCAATCCGTTTTTGCTGAATATCAGGTCATTAATCGCAGTGCCGAAAGTTATCACCATTCCTATTTCGGCTTTAACACTTTTGCTGAATTAGGCTGTGGAGAAGATGATTATATCGGGAGTACGCCCGATGCGCAAAGTTTCTTTGTGTATAATGCAGATGGGTTCGACGGACAAAGCGGAACAGGATGTTTCAGCGGAAGTCCATCTTTTGGCGCCCAAATTCCGGTAGAGAGCGTCACTTTCCTGGATCAATCGCTGAACCACTTGTTGTATTTCAGTACACATTTACCGGGAGGGCCGGGATCTTCCGACCCTATTGTACCTTCGGAATATTACAACTACCTGCAAGGACGCTGGCGCGACAATGTGCCGCTGACATACGGCGGTACGGGCTACAACCCCGACGACCCGAACGCAGTACCGGTTAATCACGTATTCCCCGACAATCCCGCTGATCCGCAGGGTTGGAGTATGTGTTCAGAACAACTGCCGATCTCTGATCGGCGATTGGTATCGTCCAATGGCCCCTTCGTATTTGGCGCAGGCGATACGTTCACCCTTCGGCTGGCCTTTTCCTTTCACCCGGATATCCCGCACCCCTGTCCGGATGTGTTTGGACTCGTGAAACCCGGCATTTTGGACATCCGGCAGTGGCACGACGACGGCACCCTCGACGCGACGCTTGACCTGGGCAGCGTACAGCTGTTGCCGCCGGGACAATCCATTGCCCTCGACGCCACCCTGCCTCATGCCACGGCCTATGAATGGTCGAACGGGGCAATTACACCCTCCATCAGCGTCAATATGCCGGGCGAGTACACCGTGAGCGTCACCCGTGCGTCGGGTTGCGTATCTACGGAAACGGTGTTGGTAAAATCCGCCTCAGGCGCCCAGGCGCCGGAAGAAACGATTGAATGGTCGGTGCAGCCCAATCCTGCGCGTGATGTGTTGAACATTGTGCTGCCTGCCCTCCCGGAAAACGCTTCCGTACGGATGTTCAATGCCCAGGGCCAGACTGTCATGCTCCGGCGCCTTGAAACCACCCAAATGTCGCTTCAGGTGGCGCATTTACCTGCCGGTTTGTATTGGGTTGAACTTTTTCAGGACGGCTGGAAAGGAGGGAGTCGGAAAGTGGTGGTAACGAGATAGTTATTCCCGCAGGTGTTGCAGATTTTATGCGCAGACAAAAAATTATCAGCGTCATCTGTGCATAAAATCTGCACTATCTGCGGGAATACCTAACCCAGCTCCCGTGCTTTTTCAAGCAGCCAGGCGCGGTCGGCGAGCAGTTTCTTTTTCTGGATACGCTCGATCAGTTTCTGCGAGCGCTCCTTGTCTTTGGGCGGCGACTGGAGGATTTGCAGCAGGATATTAAAAAACTCGATGTGCATTTCCCTTAACTCCGGCGACAGGCTCTTGCGGGCCGTGCGCTCGAAATATTTCCGAAAAGCGTACATCTTGTATTGCAGCAAATCGGAACCGAGTTCGTAGTAGATTTTTAGCTCGAGGCGGCGGATATTTTGGAGGTAATGAAAATGGGGGGCGGCTTCCGGCAGTTGCGTGAGCGCCTCATCCAATTTTTTTTCCTCGAAAAGGCAGTGCGAGAGGTTGAACCGGTAGTATAACTGGTCTTTGTCGCCGCCGATCAACCGGCTTTTATAATTTTCAGTAAATGTGGTCGCCCACTCGTAGTCTTTAACCCGCAAAGCAATCTGAACAATATTGATGTACAAGTGGGTTGAGATTTCGCCATGCGTAAAAAACAAACCCCTTGCGAGGTTGTCCTTGTAAAGTTCATTGAGGATTTGCGCAAAATGGATTTGTCCCTTGTTGATCAGGAGGGTGCATAAATTGCGCAGATAGGTATAAAATTGCTGCTGCACCTGAAAAGGCAAGCGCCTTTCACTGTTTTTCAACAAAGTCAGCAGCTGCTGAAAGGCTTCTACTGCCGGGTTCTCGTCTTTTAACAGCTGATTGATGGCAAGGGAAATCCGGTATAGCAGGCTCCGACCGGCGTAATACTCCGGCGTTTTCTCGCCGGTATCCATATCCGGCAATACCGTCCCTTTTTGTTGCAAGGCATACCGGTTGAGCAGCTCGATGCGGTAGTTTTGGTAATACAAGTCCAGGCTGTCAAGAAGATCCGGAATATGGATATCCCCTTGAACCAGGTTTTGAATACTTTTTATTTCATGTTCCTCTTCCGCCACCTGAAGGTCAAGCCGGTATTGACCCAGCGATTCGGTATGTTCTTCCTTTGCGGTTGTTTCAATTTTTGCAAAAGTGGCCTGGGCACGTTCTGCCATGCCCGCCTCCCGCAACCAGGCCGTCCAGTCGAGTTGCCGCAGCGTTTCATTTTCCTCTGTCCAGTAGCGCTTTGTCAGGATAAAAATGCGCAGGAGTTTGTTCAACTCCACCATACGTTTCTCTAACTTACCCGATACAAAAGGTTGATTTTCAAACACCTGCGCATACACCGTTTCCTTACCCAACTGCGCTTCCCTAAAATCGGGCGCCGCTTTCAGGATGACCTGGTACAGTTTTTTCAACTCGCCCACATTCGCCCCGCGCACAAAGAAGGGAGAATCCAAAAACAGGGTCATTTCCTCCCTTGCCTGATGAGGCAGTGCGCGGATGATGTCCAGTAATTGCGAATTTATCATGGCCGTAGTCCGGAATGCGGGGGGCAAAATTGTACTATTTTTTTCAACTGCCGCACCCGTATGTTTGCAGCATTCAAAAAAAATAAACACACGGTATGATGCCTAAAAAATGTTTCCTTCTTGTTTTTAGCCTCTTCATCGGCGCGCTGGCGGGCGCCATGAACGAACCCTTTGCCCCTTCAGCCCCTGTTTCCTGTACCGTCCCGGCGCCCGGCAACCTGCATGTGGAAGAACTGGGTACCACCTGGGTCAAACTGGCCTGGAACAATGAACCGAATGCCTTTGGCGGTTACCGCATCCGTATATTCAGAACCAGCGATAACGCCCTCATCGCCACCCAGTTGCGTTCGCAGGATCAATTGAATGTAACGATAGGCGGTTTGGAGGTCGGCGTTTCCCATTATGCCATTATCAACAGCCGGTGTGAAAACGGCTCGGATGGCCCTGGAGGAGAGCCGGAGGCGTTTATTACCCTGATTCTTGAACTGGTTGTTCAAGGCTACACGCCTCCCATGCCCACTTCTTACCTGTGTAGTTTGTCTACTGCAGGTCAAAACTGTCCGCTCATCAGTGGCGGTGCATTGAACCACTTTATGGTTTACCTCGAACCGGGTAAGTCGCGGCGTTTCAGCATTCAGCATTTCCCGGGTGGCAATAATAATCCAACGGGGCACCCATTTCGGG
>JANRLZ010000211.1:0-2391 GCA_033762055.1 Saprospiraceae bacterium | reverse complement strand
ATTTCGCGGTTGCCGAGCAGGAGATAGCGGATGGTATGTGGATCGTCGTGGTCTTCGTTGCGGAAAATGAAAAAACCTTCCTCATCAATATCAATCAGCGGGTAAGACACCGGTTTGCTGTTGCTTTGCCGGGCCGGAATGGTGATGTAGGTAATGGTCGTGTCGCGTAATTCGATGCGCAGGCGTTCGAGTAAAACGGTGTCGCCGTCTTCCGGTTTGATGCGCACATTTTTTCCTGCGAGTGTCTGGTCGTCTTCTTTCCACCATATTTGGAGCCGGTCGCCGCGGTCGGTAGGCATAAACCAGGTGCCGTCGAGGCCGCGCCGCAGTTCGCGAAAAGCGTCTTCCGGATAGTCAATTTGGGCAAAAACAGGGGCATAACACCCCAAAAAAAGCAGGAACAGCAGGATTGTGCGAGTTTGCATGAATCAAAAATTTCGGCAAAAAAACGGAAAAAATGCAAGTTGGTGATGGAATAAACAATGGGCCGGGTGGGTACGGTTTTACATGCCTGCCCGGCCAATTGTTTATTCTACCACTACTTTCCGGATGGAGGCGCGCCCTGCATTGTCGCGGATTTCAAGAAAATAGACACCGGTCGGCATACTCCCCCATACCGGTGTAGCTTCCTGTGTGCCGTTTTCAACGCCGCTCAACAGGGTTTGGCCGGTCGGCGTGTTGAATTTCCACGACCATTGCTCCGGCGCATTGTTTTTCCACTGGATACGAATCTGACCGGAAGCCGGATTGGGATAAACCGCCAGGTCAGGCATTTGTTCCGGCGAAATGAGGCCGGTCGCCACCGGACTTAACTTGAGCATGTACAGCCCGTTTTGCATATCCGCTGCAATGATATTGCCCGATGGCAACCAGGGGTAATTGCCCCAGTTACCAAAATAACCATTGTAAACATTGTTTTGCGGGTGCGTGTCGTACCGGGCCATCAAAACCGGCGAAGTGGGGTTGCTGATATCGTAGGCGATCAGGCCGTCTTCGTATTGTGAATTGAAAAGGATGTTGTCGCGAATGTACACATTGTGCGCAATAGCCGACCACTGGCCGTTATCGGTGGAATATTTGTCGAGAAACGATCCGGTGACTTCTATTTCGCCGTTGGACAGATTTTGCAGGTCAATGATCCGGATCGGTAGCCCGGCCGGCACCTCTTCGGTGTAGTAGGCGTAAGTCCCTTCGTTATTCAGCCAGGAATTGTGATTGTAACCGCCGGTGCTGATATGAGCAAGCAATACGGGGTTCGTCGGGGTTTTCATGTCGTAGATGTAATAACCCTGATTACCGGAAGAAGCATAGATTGTGTCGTTCCGTACATAAGAGTCGTGCAAACCGCCTCCTTCATAAGTGGCATGGGCTAAAAAGTCCGGATCGTCAGGATTCTGGCTCACATCAATGACGATAATACCTTGTGTCGCGCTGCCGCCATTAAGGTAAATGCGCCCCGATGTGGTGTCGAGTGTAATGGTATGGGCTTTTTCAAAAAGGGAGTTGTTCCAGTAGGTCTGAATCACCGTGTCGGGGGCTTGCGACATATCGAAGATCATCAAGCCCTCTGTGGTACCATCGGACACCCCGTAGATGCGGTTTTTGTAGGACTTAAATTCACGCCAGATGGTGTTGTGCGTACCCTTGAACTTGCCGATCAAATCGGGTTGGGTCGGGTCGGTCACATCAAAAAAGAGTACGTGTTCGGCGCCGCCTACTACGGCGTATTCCCGACCGTTGAGCGCTATGCCCCAACAACCGCTGTACTGCAAACGCAGGTTATCCGGAGAGGCAACAGGCAGATCATCATCATCCCAACGGCCTAAAAAAGTCATTTCATAGGCATTTTGGGCTTGGGCGATCGCAGCGGAAAAAGCAACGATCTGGAGCAAGAAAAACAGTTTTTTCATGTAATTGAATTTTCAAATTGCCCCAAAGGTAGGATGCACGATCGCTTTTGTCCGTTTTGTCAGCCGCTATGTCGTAGAAAAGCGAAGAAAGTGGCATATACCCAGCCATTCACTTCTACATTTTGAATTAAACTACAGAGAGGCTGAAAAAAAAGATGGGCCACCTCAAAATTCAGAGAGGCGACCCATTTTTTCCAATATGTTCAGGAAGAGATTATTCCGCCGAGATCATCTGGATTTTATGTCCGAAAACACCGGCTGCTGTTACAAAGTAATTGCCTGCCGGGAGTTCCGGTGTGTTCAGTTTGATCAATTGTGCGCCCTGGGTTACCTGTACGGATTCTTCCAGCACGATCATACCTTCGGGGCCGTAGAGCTTGATATTCACCTGTTGAGCCGTCACAAATGCTTCGTCAAAACTCAGTTGCAGGTTGCTGCCAGTGCGATTTACCGAGGCATTAAAACCGTTACCGGTTGCAGC
>JANRLZ010000210.1:0-5737 GCA_033762055.1 Saprospiraceae bacterium | reverse complement strand
AATCAGGACATTTGCCTCCGTGCAATTTTCCGGCAGACTGATCCACACCTGATCGTGTGCCGGATTGGGGTAGATGGACAGCGTATTGACGCCGTCGCCGGGTTCTTTTGCATCACTGCTTTCATCCGGCGCAAGTTTGATGATCCAGTAATCGCTGTCGCCCAGCACAGGGCCTTGTACATCGCCGCTTCCGGCAAGCGAGCGGGTATACCCCCCCGCAATATAACCGCCGTCGCGGGTTGGCTGGATACAACGACCAAAATCTTGTCCGCTGCCGCCATAAGCGCGCTGCCATATAATTTCCCCCGATTCGCTGAGCCGGATAACCCAAAAATCCATACTGCCATGATTGCCAGGGTATTCCTGCGATCCCAAGAGTCCGGTTACAAGGCAGCCACCCTCGGAGTGGAGGGTCATGAATATACCGCTATCTTGCCCACTGCCGCCCATGACCTGTTGCCACTCTATGGCTCCGGTATTGCTCAATTTTACCACCCAGACATCATAGATGCCGTAGTTAACATTTACATCGCCATCAGTGGATGTTGTGTGTCCGCAAAAGAGATACCCGCCATCGGGAGTTTGAATGATTTCATTGGCACGGTCAAGACCGGTTCCGCCATACTCTTTTTGCCATTCAATTTTACCTTCCGAATCGAGTTTGATGACCCAGGCATCCGCACCGCCGTCTAAACCACCGCTTAAATCACCATCAGCAGACTGTGATTGCCCGGACACGATGTAGCCCCCGTCGCTGGTTTGCGAAATGGAATAGCCGTAATCAAAGTCGCTGCCGCCATATGTCTTTTGCCAGACGAGCTCGCCCTCAGCGCTTAATTTGACCACCCAGACATCATAACTACCGTGGCTGAACGACACATCACCGTCATCTGATAAGGTCCAGCCAACCACCACATAACCGCCGTCTGCCGTTGGTTCAACTTCCCAGGCATTGTCGTCATCACTTCCTCCTATGCATTTTTGCCATATAATGTTACCGGAGGGGTCGGTTTTGACCACCCACATATCGGAATCGCCATGAAAACCTGAAACATCCCCATCACCGGACTCCACGAAACCACAAAAAATGAATCCGTCATCGTTCGTCAACTTCATGTATTTAGGTGCATCGCCCTTTGACCCACCATAACACCTTTCCCATTCAAGGGCGCCGGTGCTGTCCAATTTGACCCCCCAAAAATCAACCGAGTTGTTGTTATTGCTCACATCACCATCCCAGGAGGCGGTATATCCCATCACGAAATAGCCATTATCCCGGGTCTGCACAATGGAAGAAACTTCTTCCGGGAAACTCCCGCCCAACCGGCTTTGCCATTGGATGGAAGGTTGGGCAAACAATAACGTGGGGAGGGGAAACAGGAAGAGGAAGTATATTTTTTTCATGATGGACTATTTCGTAAGAAACGGTTGGGCGAATTTTTGACAATCACCGGGGAATTATTGTCCTGCAGCCGACTCTTACAGATGTTTGATGAATTTGATGGTTTTTGACTGTTCTGCACTCACAACCGTTGCAAAGTAAAAACCGGGGGCGAGTTGGTCCATGGAGATGTTTATGGTTCGATTGTCGCTAACAAGCGATACCAGTTGTACGCACCTCCCGTCTGTCGTATAAATTCCGACTTTCAGGGTCTCGCCTGTTTTGTCTGAAGAAACCGTCACTTCCAAACCACCCCGCTCGGCAATTGCCAGATTGAATGCATTGGCATTTGTGGCGGAACCATTGGTTTGGGGCGGCGGCGGTCCGGGTGGTATCGTTGATTCGGCAGACAATACTTCAAAAAGATAGTTGGCATTCCACGACGCGCCACTTTTTTTACATATTCCGATGACGGGATACGAGGCGTCAAAAATTTCGATGACGCCAACCGGAATTTCTGGTGTCGTTTTAAAGTCAAATATCGAAAATTCTGATCCAGTAATAGTCACTACATCACTGCCAATTGGAAATAAACCCTCATCATCCGCCGCCACAATAGGCCGGGTCGGCGTAAAAACCCTGTTTATGATCGCTTTCTGGATAGCATATTTATATTCAAACAAGTTCATGCGGCCCGTTTCAATTTCTGTCACCCTGAAACCAACCCATTCATGCTCCGGGTAGTCTATCGCATCGCATGAGGGCATTACAGTCGGATTAACCGGAAAATGGGCGACGGCAGTCAGCTCGACAATCTTTGCAAATGTCTCGCCATAATAAATACTGGCCTCCCCGGAGGCGCAATTGGTGTGAATTTGCGCTCTATAAGCCCCGGGAGGCAGGTTAAAAATAGTGTAGGTATTCCCGGGAACCGCGTTGTGCGTAAAAATTTGAATCCAGCCGCCGATGGTATCCATCTCAAAAACCAGGAGGGTATGGAGAGCGCCGGGAAAAGCGGGCGTCCAACCCAGCGTTAAAAAATTTTGCCCCCGGTCGGTTACCTGAAAATCGGTGGGCGCCGGTGCATCGCAAAAAAGCGAATTACCCGATTGAGCGGGCGTCATTTCAACATCACCGCCCGCAGTAAGCGAGCCAATGACTGTAAAGAAAGCCAAAAAGCAGCCGAAGAGAAGATTTTTTTGTGCCATAATTTGATTACATTTTCGAACGATGAAAATTTCGGGGTAAAGGTTTTTTCTTCGGGCTTTGAAATTGCATTACACTTTTTCTCTGTTATTCCATCCAAACGCTATGGAGCAAAGTCAGTTTTTCGAATTGGTCTGCACGCTTTCTCCCGAAGAGAGAGACCGGTTTTTATCCTATTTAAGTAGTAATTACGCAAATAATAGCCGTTTCAGGGCAGAAATCCCGCTTGTTTCACAAATGTGCTGGGAATTCCAGGCGGCCCCGAAGCAGGTTGACCTGGACAAAAAAATGGTATTTGCGCGACTTTTTCCCGGACAAACCTATGCCGATGGCAGGGTAGAAAAATTATTGGTGGAAGCTCAAAAGGTTTTGCGTGTTTTCCTGCTCAACGAATATTACCACCGTGAAGAGAATGATTTTCAACAATCGCTTGATTTTGCCGAACTTGTCAGAAAAAGAGGATTGGCCGGCCGGCACCAAAAGATGATGGCAAAATTAAGGAAAAACCAGGAGGAGACCGCACAGAAAGGGATAGCCTATTATTTTAATCAGATGCAGCTGGAAGAGGCTATCTGTTATGTCAAAGCGCTGAACAACACAAGGAAAGACGACTTGAACATTCCCAACTTTCTCCAATCAATTTCGAACTATTACCACATCCTGAAACTCGATAAAACAATCGCCTACCTGCTTCAAAAAAAGTTAACAACCTTCGAAGATCAGGCCTTTATGAAGGCGCTTATGGCCGGAGAAGACATCTTCTCCTTTTGCCTTCAGGACGCTTATCTTGTTCAGGTCAATTACATGGTCTTATCCATCCTGAAAAAGGAGCGACCGGATATTTCAGACGTCCAGAATCTGTATGATTTTTTTCAAAAGCATGGAAACAAACTGGCGTTTGCCGACCTTAAGGATCTATCCACGCATTTGCGAAATTTTTGCGCTATCATCCTGAATAATGAACCCGATAACCTTGAAATACAACATTTCCTGTTTAAACTACAGATGGAAGATCTGGCAAGGGGCTTTTTACACTATGAGGGAAAAATCGGAGCGGGAAAATTCAGGTCGGTAGCATTATTGGCTATTAATCTGAAGTATTACGATTGGGCAGAAAAATTTATTGAAGAAAACAAATACCAGATCAGAGACGACAACGATTCGCTGGATGTTTACCGGTATATAAAAGCCGTGTTCCTTTTTGAAACCGGACGCTATGATGAATGCTATGATATTTTACCCCATACCTCGCCGGTGAATGATATCGTCATTGCCTGCAAGCGCCTGGAAATCAAGTTGATGTACGAAACCAACTCCGACCTGCTGCATTACAGAATTGACGCTTTCAAAATGTTTCTGTATCGTACGTCTCCCAAGATTTACGCACACAATTTGCGCCAACAATATCATCTTTTTATCTATATCCTCCAGCAAATACTACAATGCCCGCCCGGAAATCCAAAGCGTATTGACCGGATCATTCAAAAGATAAAACAAAACAAAACAGCCCTTGATTGGGCCTGGCTGCTTCAAAAAGCGGAAGCACTGAAATCAAAATGATAAATGGGGGTTATACCCCCAAATCCAGCCAAACTGCCCTGTCCGCATCCGCCAGTTCGGTAGGTTCAAAAATGGCGCGGGCTTCGGCAAGGTGGAGTTCGGCGTCGGCATAGCGGCCGGAGATATGGCCCAGCAAGAGTCGTTTCACCTCCGCCATTCGGGCAATTTCAGCCGCCTGGGCGGCGGTGGAATGGTAAGACAATTCCGCCTCGGCGGCGTGTTGTTCCGTAAACGTGGCCTCGTGGTACAACACATCCACCCCGCGCACGATTTCCGCTATTTCGGGGGCAAATGCCGTGTCGCTGCAAAACGCATAGGATACCGGCGAACGCGGCTCAAGGGTCAATTCAGCATTCGGGATGTTACTTCCGTCCGACAAAAACAGGTCGGCGCCGGCTTTGGCTGCCTTGATTTGGGTAAAATCCAGTCCATATTCGGCAATTTTTTCCGGGCGGATATTGCGCGGCTTTGGTTTTTCCCGAAACAACCACCCGGTGGTCGGATTGCGGTGCCGCAGCGGGATGGTCCAGACTTCCACCGCGTTGTTTTCAAAAACTTTGGCAGAAACAGATGCATCCACTTCATGGAATTCCAGGGCATAACTCATGCGTACACCGCAAACGCGCAGGGTGGTTTCGATCATTTCGCGCAAGCCCGGCGGAGAAAACAGGTGCAGAGTTTCTGTGCGTTTTTTCAGCGACCAGTTGGTAATCAATCCGAACAATCCGAATACATGATCGCCGTGCAAATGGCTGATAAAAAAATGCTTGCAGCCGTCAAATTTAACACGATGGCGGAAAATTTGCATCTGGGTGCCTTCCCCGCAGTCAATCAGAAAAGTGTGGCTACCCGCTTTCAGCACCTGCGCCGTGTAATACCGCCCGTGAAAAGGGCCGCCCGAACCATTGCCGAGAATGATAAGTTGCATGCGCAAAGATGGTCATATGCTTTGATTCAACAGTACTAACTTCAATTAACCATGGAGCATCTCATTCACCATTCAATATTTGCATTTCAAATCAAAGTTTACACGATTCACGAACTTTAACACTTTCAATTTTGGGAATGACAACAACAATACTTACTTTTGGCAGTGTGAATATACAAGTACTCTGTTGTGCTGGTCAAAATGGGACCCATCTCTGAATTTTAGATAAATGTCATACCAACTTTAATTTTAAAGCCAAACGGACAAATTCAAAAAATTCTATAAAGCATAAACAGGCTCAAGGTATGAATCTTTCATTTCATTAAATATCAAAACTATGAAACTTTTTCTTTGCAGAAACCATTCACTCAGGCTTTTAATCTTTTTTTCTTTTGTTTCCTTAACGATTCATTCTCAGACCCCAACTGGGTTCTCCTGTGGAGTTAATGCAGAACCATCTGATTATCAGGAAATATTAAACTTCCTCAATGCAGGTAATCATGTCGCTGGAAATCTAAACAGCGAAATATCTGTACCTCTTCACATTATCTATGTTAACAAAGATAATGGAACACCATCAGAACTTGGCTTTAAACTTTCTGAGAGTGTTGAAATTGCGAATCAAGTGTTTGATGGGATAGTCAATGTTTATATTTGCGGGT
>JANRLZ010000209.1:0-7973 GCA_033762055.1 Saprospiraceae bacterium | reverse complement strand
TGGGAATGGCCGGCACAGACGACTATTGGGTCATAAAACTGTTGCCAGATGGGACGATTCATTGGCAAAATACAATTGGAGGAAACAGCATTGATGAGTTGTCGTCCATCGAATTGACCTATGACAACGGCTATATTTTGGCGGGAACCTCACGGTCAGATGCAACTGGAGACAAGACCGAAGGCCTTATGGGTGCTTTCGGCAAGTCGGACTATTGGGTCATGAGATTGTTCAACGATGGGACGATAGACTGGCAAAACACGATCGGCGGTTCGGACAATGATCAGGCACGCTCAGTTGTTCCCATCGTAGGAGGTGGTTACTTGGTAGGAGGCTCTTCTATTTCCAACGTTTCGGGAGACAAAACAGAAAATTCCTTAGGAGGCGACGATTATTGGATACTTAAACTCTCATCCACCGGATCTATCCTATGGCAGAACACTATCGGGGGCGACAATACGGACAAGACGATATATGTGGATGAAACTTCCGACGGAGGCTTTGTTGTAGGAGGGATTTCTTTTTCCAATGCTTCGGGGGATAAAACAGAACCAAGGTTTGGCAACGATTTTGATTGGTGGATAGTCAAAATAAACTCGACTGGCACCATAGGCTGGAACAATACTATAGGCGGGTCCGAAGAAGAAGATCTATCCGCTGTATTGTGGGGTAACGGGGGATTCTATTTGGCGGGTTCTTCCCGTTCCAATATTTCGGGTGACAAGACAGAGAACTCAAAAGGCCTTTCTGATATTTGGGTTGTAAGATTGAGCACGCCTTCATCAAGTAATGATGTTACAGGCTGCTGTTCCACTCCCTTGAATCTTTTCCCCAATCCAGCCAGCCAGTTGTTGCAGGTGGACTTATCGTCCATTCGTGGCAATTCTTTTTCTTATTCACTTTTCGGCATTGAAGGCAGTCAAATACATGCATGCGAAACCTATCCCACCGATGGTCGGATATTGCCCATTCCATTGGCAGGAGTACCTGCAGGGCTTTATATCTTGAGGATAAATAACGAATATGGCGAGTTGTTTGCAGGGAAAGTACTTGTCGTTGACCGTTAATGATGGCCCCCGCTCGAGGAGATGATCACCCCGGACAACCCGGTGCGCGACGTTGATGCCTTGTGAATGCGATTGACCTTGGAGAAACCCGGCATTATAACGTACTTATCCACGCGGGGGTCAGACGCTCCGGAATAAAAACCGGGGTTCATAACAGTTTCTAAAATCCGGGTATAAAAAGAGGCTGTCTCACTGGTCTAAACTAAAACCTGTGAAACAGCCTCTTTTTTTTATCGTATCCCTTCGGCGGTATCAATTCATTGTCAGTGGCTTTCCGAGATAGAAATCGAGGATTTTCAGCTTGAACACGTAGTCGTACTTGGCTACCACCAGATCGTTTTCGGCAATATCGCGGTTGTTGCGGGCCGTGGTCAGGTCAAGGGTATTGATGGTGCCTAAAGCGTGTCGTTTGGTGGTGTTCTGGTAAGCGATATCGGTTGCATCGAATGATTTCTGGGCGGCTTCCAGGGTGAGTCGCGCAGCGCGGGCATTGGCGATGGCCGTCTGGATGTCGTTTTTGAGTTGTTGCTGGGTTTGAATTTGCCGCATTTGCGCCGTGAGCAGTCCGAGACGGGCGCGTTCCACATTCAGCCGGGTGCGACCGTTCTGGTAAATCGGAATGGAAATACTGGCGCCGATGCCCTGACCGAAGTTTTGATCTATCTGATCGAAGTACGCCACATTCGGGTAGGTAATCGAAGACGGGGTGTACTGGCGCACCTCCACATCCTGTCCGTTTACATTGAGGATGATGGGGTCGGTGAGTACCGGGTCGCCAACAATCGGGTTATTGAAATCGCGCAGCTGCGAGGAATAACTGCTGCTCAGGTTGGCGAAAGCAGAGACGGTAGGATAATAAGCCGATTTGGCGATGGCAATTCCTTCCTGCGCACTTTTCACCTGATAATCGGCTGATCGAATCGTGGCTTGTGTACCGGTGGCCGTTTCATATACCGGCATCAGGGTCAACGCTTCAGGATTGGCGTCGGCGGGCACCGGAACATCGGGGCGTTCGATTATCAGGTTAAAATCGGGCTCCATCTGAAGCAGTTGTTTCAGCGTGAGGTAAGAAAGTTCCACGCTGTTTCGCGCCTGCACGGCGGCCTGCTCGGCCTGGGCCAGTTGGGCCATGATATTGTACTGATCGGCGGCGGGCAAGGAACCGGCTCCAATCAGTTTTTGGGTCACGTTCAGTTGCTCCTGTGCTTGTGCGATGCGTTTTTGCGCGTTTTCCAATTGCTCTTCTCCGAGTAAAATACTCAGATAGGCCGAAGCGATTTGCAATCCCAGGTTATTGACCAATTGTTCCGCATCAGCAGTTGCGGCCTTGAGGTTCCAGCTGGCCTGTTTGATGCTGTGATTGATCAAGCCGCCGCTGAAAACATTGACTCCTGCACTCAGGCCGAGGCTGTTAAACGTAGTGGCTACTGTGCTGAACTGGTTGGTAGTAGGGTCAATGGTACGACCGAATTGCTGGCCGACATTGGCATTGGCGCTTACATTGGGAAGCAGGTTGGCTTTCGCCTGTCTTTCTGAAATCAGGGCAGTGCGCACATTGGCCTGCGCCTGCTTGACAGTGATGTTGTTGTCTTTGGCGTACTGGATGCAGCGTTCAAGCGACCAGGTTTCCTGTGCGACGCCTGTTCGGGAAAGCAGCATCGCGCCTGCGAGCACGAGGGTTTTGAAAATAAACTTCATATTGATACGGTTACCGTTAGCCTGCCTTCAGCAGTTTTTATCCGATGCAAGGGTACGCCGTTCGGCGAAAGGGGGTTGAAAAAATTATATGAATGGAAAGGATTGGCAGATAAAAATTTCGCCCTGCTGGGTGTTTTCACAGGATCAGCAGCAAAATATTTTTCAAAAAAAATTCGCTCCCGGTTACTTTTCAATTTTTCAAGAGATAAAAGGGCAAACCCGTTGGTTCACGGCCGTAACCGCCGGGCATTCTTCATCTCCTAAAAATTGATTACACATGAAACGTTCCATTTTAACCTTTGGGACGGCGGGGCTGTTTTGCCTCTCCCTCCTCTTATCCACGTTCGCTTCCGCGCAAACTTTTGAAAACACCTTTGGCTCACTTGCCAACCACGACACGCCGCAAGACGGCAAACCGATTCCCAACGGGCGCTACATCGTCCTCTCCAACACACTCAGTTACAGCAATGCAAGTCGCATCCTGCTGACGCGCCTCGCTGCCAACGGCAGTGTGAACATGCACGCTACGATTCACGACATCAACAGTCCGAACACCCATTACTACGGCACGGCCATCGAACTTGACCGCGATGCCGCCGGTACGCACACGGGTTATTTCATCGCCGGAAGCCGCAGCACCCCCAACGGTCGCCAGGCCATTCTGATCCGTACCAACACCTCCGGGACGCCCACCTGGGTAAAATTGATGCCCAATACCGATGCCGGCGGCGCACTGGTGGAAAACGGCGTTTCCGTCGAACGACAGTCGAATGGCGATGTCATTCTCACCGTCTCAGGCTATAGCCCATCGGCCAATAATTACCGGTTTACCGTGGCGCGTTTTAACAGCGGTGGCGGCCAGCTCTGGAGCAATCGCTATTACGGAACCGACAGCGGACAATCGTTCGAAGCCACTGAAGCCTGCAACGCCGTGCGTTCAGGCGCTGCCACAATTGTGGTGACTGGTCGCTCCTGGACGAGCGGCTCGCCCGATCATCACACCTTTTTGTCTTGCATTGATGCAGCCACCGGCGCCGAACTCTGGCGCCGCAACTACAACTCAAACATGACTCGCGACGCCGGCATAGATGTGGTGTACAAACCCGCCAACGGCGCTGCCGAACCTGCCGCCCTGATGGTGGTTGGCGCGGCAGGGTTGCAGGCCAGCGTCATGTGGGTTATACGCGCCAACCCGCTCAATGGCATTGCCAGCACCAAATTCTATTCGCCTAATATCGCCTTTATTTCGTTCCGCGGACTGGCAGTCAATCTCGACGTGAACGGAACACGTGCTGTCGTGGCAGGTGATATTATTTCGCAGCCTGTTCCGGGTGGCAACAACCTGAACGGCACGTTTGCCATGCTGCTGCCTTTCTACGGAACAGAATTGCCCGACTGGACTTACTATTTCAGTAGTACTTCGCCACAAATAGACAGTCCGCGCAGTATTTCGCCGGTGAGCGGCGCAAGTGCGGGTTATTTCCTTACCTGCGGTACCAACCTGACCGGCTCGGCTTTTCACGATGCGCATGCCGTTCGGATGGACCAGCTGGGCGGTATCGGTGCCGGGGCTTGTCCCACGCAGCCGCTGACGGTTGCGCGGACGGTGCAGGGTGTTTCCGGCTGGCGTTCGTTCAACCGTACGCCACAGGGCTGGACCAATATTGTGCTGACCCGTACAGCGCAAAGTTTTGCACAGGAAACCTGCACGCCGGAACTGGGTGAAGCAGGAGAGGAGCGCAGTGAGGCGCCGTCTTTTGGCGATGCAGATGCCCTTCTGTATCCCAATCCGGTGGGAAATGGCCGCGATGCGGTGTTGCAAGTGAATTTGCCCGAAGCCGCCGGGGTGCAGATACAGGCCTTTGATCTGGCCGGACGCCTGGTATGGTCGCAACAAAGCGCGCCGGCTGCCGGGGAGACGCAAATTTCCCTGCCGGCTGCTCAATGGGCGCCGGGCGTTTATGTTATCAGCCTGCGCACCGAGGCAATTAACAGGTCGTGGAAATTAGTGGTAGGGGAATAATTGTTATGAAACGATCAGCATCGGAGGCGCAGCGTGTACAACGTTGCGCCTCCGTTGTTTTTCGTCGGTCGCCGTTCTAAACATCATCTTCCCAGTCGTAGCCGTCTTTAAAAAAATCCATTTCCCGGCGTTCTTTTTTGGTGGGGCGCCCGGCGCCGCGTTCGCGTTTTTCGGTAGCAGGCATGGCATTCAGGAACCATTCGGCGTATTTGTTTTTTTCTGCCGCCGGAGTTACGTCTTCGTAGCAGGCTATCGCGATCGGTGCTCCTACCCTTTTTTCAAGGAGGCTGACGACGCGAAATTCAAAATTGAATCCGTTTTTTTTCACCGATACCGTTTCGCCCACCGCCAGTTGAAAGGAAGGTTTCACCGAAACGTTCCCTACTTTTACTTTTCCTCCTTTGCAAGCATCGGTGGCCAGGGTGCGGCTTTTAAAAATGCGAACACTCCAGAGCCATTTATCAATCCTGACTTTATTCATGTTTTGGACAATGATTGGATGCAAATTAAACAGATGCTACCCACATTCGGGTAAAAAACCAACGTAATTAAGAAAATAAATCTGAAAAACAAAAGATAAATTTACTATAAATAGTTTAATATCAATTATTTAAAATAAAAAATAAAAAAATAAAATCTGAAAATGCCAAAAAAATGTCCTTGGCACTTGTATTACGTTGTCTGACTTTTGTAACGTCAATAATCAACATTCAAACTTATGAATTTTCGTATCTCCCTCTTGCTGCTCGGTTGGCTTTTTGGGGTGGCCCACTCGTCCGCCCAGGGATTTCTCCGGAGTTACGGTCCCGCTTCATCCTCGGTGCGTGATCTGGTTCAAACAGCCGACGGAGGATTTTTTCTGGTTGGCGAAGTAAGTGATGCGCATACGTTGTTTTTACTTCGCACGGATGCCGCAGGAGATACCGTTTGGTCGCAACATCTCTCACTCAACGGCGCCAACGCTTTGGCAGCCTGCACTGCCAGCGACGGTGGTTTTATTGTGCTGTTGGAGAACTATAGTGCCGGCGGCGATAATGCCGACAATGCCTTGCTTAAACTCAATGCCGACGGAGCCATTGCCTGGCAGCGGGTCATTGAAAATGCCTTCATTGCCAATGGCTTGCGCGATGTGCTAGCGCTTCCAGACGGACATTTTCTGGCCATCGGCAATACCTACCAAATTTCGCAGGGCGCCCGAAATACCGCCCTGAAAATTGCTCCCGACGGCTTGATCGTTTGGCAAAAAAACATCGGACAGCAATTCCGTCAGATACGACGCGCCGTTTTGCTGCCCGACGGCACTGTTGCCATTTCAGGACAGGGAGAAGATTTTTATCTGGCCAAAATAAACACCGACGGGGTACTGATCTGGGAACGTACTTATAACATACCCGGCGTACAAACCAACTATGACTTGCTGGCAACCACCGATGCGCATATTGCCTTGCTCGGGACATCGCAGGGCAATGCGCCTGGAAGCGGCGCTCTCGTCTTGAAAATCAGCATTCTTAAAACCGACCTTGATGGAAATTTGCTATGGAACAAAAACTACTACCCTTTTCCCTCGCTACCCATCGGGGCAGCACCCTTCATTCCGGTATTCAACAGTTTTACACAGGATGCCGAGGGCAACTATTATGTGCCTTTCTGGGGATATTTCGACGACCCGCTGGCAGCAGGACTTGCACTGTTGAAAACTGATCCGAATGGCGACGTGCTGATGAAAAGCGAACTGGGTGTAGCCGCCAATGCCTGGCAAATAATTCGAACCCAGGATGCTCATTTGGCTATCGCCGGCGACGACAACTGGTTTCCCACCCGGGCACGCTTGCTCAAAACCGATCTGGATGGCGAATACCTCCATAATGTGATTACCGGTCAGGTATATCGGGATGCTGATCTGGATTGCGCGTTTACCACTGGCGAACCAGGTATGGCCGACTTTATTGTCAGAGCGGAAAATCAGTCAGGAGAGCTATTTTACAAAAACACAGAACCGGATGGTTCCTACCAGATTCGTGTAACGGAGGGCGATTTTTCCTTGAGTGTTCAACCGGTATATGGCCTCCCGACAGCGTATGCGGTCTGTGATACACCGATTGTTTCGATCTCCGGAACCGGCCAAACAATGAGCGCTGCCCCCATCAGTGTGCAGGCACTGGCTGAATGCCCCTTGCTGGAGCTTTACCTGTCGAGTGGACTGCTTCGGCGTTGTATGCCCAGTGCCTTTCAGGTAGCCTGGTGCAATTCAGGGAATATGACGGCAGAAAATGTCTATGTGGAATTGACTGCCGATCCGCTCCTCGCTTACCAAGGAAGCACGATACCGTTGGGGTCACAAAACGGCCAGTTGTACCGTTTCAACCTGCCCGATTTGCCTGCAGGGGCTTGCGGCTCTTTTACGGTCTATTTTGATATTTCCTGCGATGCGCAACCGGATCAGGTGATTTGTATAGACGGGCATATTTACCCCGATACCATCTGTTTGCCTCCCGGCGCCGAATGGGATGGTTCGATTGTGGAAGTAAGCGGAAGTTGCAACGGGTCGGAAATTGAATTCATCATCAAAAACGTGGGCGCCGGCAATATGTCGGAAAGCGCCGAATATGTGATTATCGAAGACCAGATCATGTATTTGCAGGCGCCTTTTCAGCTAATTGCGGGCGAATCTATGTCCGCCATTCGCGTACCAATGCCCGATGACTCCTGCTATGCTTTGCGGGTTTTTCCCAACCAACACTCGCTGATGGCCCGCCCAGTCGCTGCAGTAGCCAATTGTACCTCTTCCGACGGCAACCTGAACCTGTTACTTTCTTTGCCGTCGGTTGAAAACGAACTGTCACGTGCCAATACTTGCAGGCCAATAACCGGTTCTTTCGATCCGAACGACAAAACAGGATATCCGCTTGGGCTGGGAGACGCGCACTACATCGAACGGGGCGACGATCTTACCTACACCCTTCGTTTTCAGAACACCGGCAACGACACGGCCTTTTTGGTGGTATTACGCGATACCTTACCGTCTACGCTTGATCCCGCCTCTTTTCGTCCGCAAGGCGCCAGTCACCCTTATTCCTGGCAACTTAACGGCGAAGGAGTGCTGGTATTCACCTTTGCCAACATCCTTTTGCCCGACAGTACGACCAACGAGCCGGCCTCACAGGGTTACGTCACTTTCCGCATCA
>JANRLZ010000208.1:0-2972 GCA_033762055.1 Saprospiraceae bacterium | reverse complement strand
GCGGCAGGGTAAGCCTGTTGTTTTCGTACAGCACGAATATCCGGTCGTAAATCGTATCGATGACGAGTTTGCCCGATTTGGATTTTACCCCCCATTTGTAGCTGCGGGTGTAAAAAATCTCTTCGGTACTCGAAGGGTTTTGGGCGCCGCAGCTCAGGGCTGAAAAGAGGGAGAGGAGGAATAGAATTCTGAAGTGCATGGTGGGTGTTTACATTGGCTGGGGATATCCGGACCAGCTGCAAAGAACGGCTATTCCGCCGGGTACACGATCATCCCGATACCGGTAAAACAACGCGCTGCCCGAGCCAGCAAGTCAGCGGGCAGTGTTTCCTGATAACAGGGTGGTTCATGACCGCTTTCGTACCCGATATCCAGTTGCCGGACCGGACAGTGCTGCCAAAAATCAGCCAGATCGGGAGGGAGTGTTTCGACGGCTTCACAGAACCGGCGTATGGCATCAGCGGCATCGGACGGCTGGGTCGAATGTTCCAGGCGGACAAAATTCCTGTCCGTATCAGATGGCTCAACGAGGGCGACCATCAGGCCTTTCCAGTGCTCCAGCAAGGGGTACAGCTCGCCGCCGGCTTCTACGTCGAGGTCGACGTTGAGGAACCGGGGAGCCGGGGCGCGCTCCGGGCGTTCTCCCCGGGGCGGGGGCTTAGATGGCATGGTTTTTCAAAATTTATTGATAGGATACTATTTTTTATCTCCTTTAACCGGCTTGTTACCGGTATGCCTGCCGTTTTCGTAAACGGCAAAATGGTCGGCTTTCCCTTCCTTGCTGCGCACCAGCACTTCGATTCGCGATTGGGTTAGTTCGAATTGCTTCGTTTCAGGACGGTATGTATAACCCAGGTAAGCGTCAAACTGGTGGGCAAACCCGGGGTAAAACGCAACAAAAACAAAATCCACCATTCCCTGCTCCCAAAAACCGATGAAGTTGATAAAGGGTGAGCTGGGGCTATACACGGACTTTTTGCGCTCAATCTCGTCCGCTTTCAGCAATCGGATTTGAACGCCCCTGATGGTATCCGGCAGTTCAAGGCTCACAAAATCAAACTGTTGTCCCAAAAACAGGGTGTCAAAACGGGTTTTGTCTTTTTGAAACACCATGTCGATGTAATCGGCGATGGCCAGCGAACAAACGCCGGCAAGTTCGGCATGGCCGGGCAAGAGGCTGTCGGCCGATGTGAAAACGGCGGATTGCCTGCTTTCTCCAGTCGGTTTATTTGTTGGGGTGGAGCAGGCGATCAGGGATGTGGCGAGTATGCCAAAGACAAGAGACGAGGTGATTTTAAACATATATTCTTTGTTTGGCAGGCGCCGTATTTGACAATTTATGTCAGCGATTTTTCTTTTTGAGTTTTTTAGCCAATTTTATAGAATGTTTCAATGAATTCGTATCGTTCCAGTCGCTGTGTGATATGATAATAAACTTCGGATCGGGGCATTTTTTCTGTACCTTTTTCAGTGTGGAATAATATTCCGTTACATTGGCATCTCCCAAATAACCCAGGTTCTCCGCGTCGGCGCCTTTTATCAGGCAGCCACCGTAGAGGATTTTCTCTTTGCCGAACCAAATGACGATGTTATCGGTCGTATGCCCTTCTCCCGGATAATAAGTTTCAAAAGAATACGGCCCCATATGGAAAACGGTATCGCCCTCGATTAGGTACTCCGCCCTTTTTTTGTTGTTCTTTTTGCACAGCTCGTCGGTAAGGCGCGTTGTGTAGGTCTTGATGCCCAGTTGTTTATAATATTCCAGCCCTTCCGTTCGGTCGCTGTGCCAATGCGTTGCGATACACATTGTCACGTCCTGCCGGTGTTTCAAACGAATACTGTCCAGTAAGGGTTGAAACTGGGTCGTATCCCAGGGGGTATCGAACAGGACCACGCCGTTGTTTGTGACGAGGTACATCCCGTTTGCCGGTATTTGGGTTCCTTCGTACGTGTTGTAGGTTGTATAAATGTAAAAATCTCCCGTCAGCGGGGAGATTTTTAGTTTGGCGTCTCCTGTCTGGCCAAATAGGGCGCTCAGGAAAAAGATAAAGTTGATGGTCAAAAGCACAGCATTCCGCATGTTAAATTGTGTTTGTTTTTTTCTCGACCGCGGCCTGTTGGATTACTTCGCCCTCATCCGGTTGTTTTTTGCGTTATGCTCCAGTTCAACAAGTCCGAGTTCTTCCATCAACGGCGGAATATACATACCGAATCTCCCCCGAAGCCCTTTTTTTAGTCCGTACCAGCCCCCAACCGGATTGTTTTCTGATCTTCCCCATGCCTCGACGGTACCTTCTTTCGCGGGTTTTTGTTCGTCGGCTGCGCCCAGTTCCATCCAGTCGCCGTGTTCTTTGAGCATGTTGTGCAGATCGCTCAGGCAGCGTGCATCATACAGCAGAACGGTTTTGCCTACGGTGCAGACAATGACTTCTTTATCGTCTTTTACATCCATATACATTTCGTATTCGGCGCTGAGCGGCGGCGTTTTGAGTTGCCAGGGGTTTTCTTTTGTTCCTTTTTTCATGGTGTCAATTTTTGGTGTTGTAAATGGTTTCTGCCTCTTTTTTCAAGTCGGCAGCGAACTGTTCGAAAGATTTGTCGAATGGCGGGATATATTTAGCGTACATGGGAAACATGAGGCCGCCAATCTTTTCAGTCCTGGTAAAGGTAATTTTCCGTTGGATCGATTAATGCGCGCTATCCCTGCGACTTATTTCTGCCCGAATACTTTTCAGGTTTTGCGCATGCTTGCCGCCAATTGAAAAGCCGGCAACGATTAAAATGACCGTGAGAAAGAAGCTTTTGTGCGCAGCGGCAAAAAGGGCAATTCCAAACAGGAAGCCTACGAACACGGCAGTTGTGGTTTTTAGCCCGCTCATTTTTTTCTCTTCTGCCACCAATTCTTCAAAGGGCATTTGGGAGTAGTCTTTGCCTGAAAGCATGTGAATAGTTGTTTGTGAAGGTTCAAAAAA
>JANRLZ010000207.1:0-1798 GCA_033762055.1 Saprospiraceae bacterium | reverse complement strand
TCACTTCCAACAACGTTTAATTTTATTTTTCATGCGAACCCTTTACCTCGTGCGACACGCCAAATCCAGTTGGGGAAATCCAGGTCTGCGCGATCACGACCGGCCGCTCAACGATCGTGGACTGCACGATGCGCCGCGTATGGCCCGGTTGCTGGTCGAACACGGCGTCCAACCGGATCTGTTAGTAAGCAGTCCCGCCAAACGAGCCTTGACGACCGCATTGTTCTTTGCCGAAGCCTTTGGAATTGCCGATGAAGCCGTAAGACGCGACCCTGATATTTACGAAGCATTTCCGCAGGAAATATTGCGCATTATCAGTCAACTGCCCGATTCCGCCACTACTGTGCTGATTTTCGGGCACAATCCCACATTCACTGATGTTGCCAACCGCTTTTCTGAAGATGATTTTCTCGAAAATGTTCCAACTTGCGGGGTGGTAAAAATTACATCTTCCGCCGCTTCCTGGAAAGAATTTTATGAAGGAAATTCCAAAATTGCTGCCTGCTTTTTCCCTAAAGAAGTTTTGTGACCTCACCCGGCAAACGGGCTTGTTACCTACATTCCCACTTATGAACCGAATTTTACCCCTGCTGCTCATCTTCTTTTCCTGTCAACAAAAACAGGTGGAAACGCCCGTCCTTTCTGATGAAAAACTGGCTCGTATCATGGCAGACATCAGTATTGCCGATGCCGCAACCACCGGTTTGTCGGGCTATGCAAAAGACAGTTTGATGCAGGTTTATTTCAAACAGGTATTTGACATACACGGTGTTGATCTTGAAACCTACGAAAAAGACCTGCGCATCCTGGCTAAAAACCTGGATCACATGGAACAAGTAGTAAAACTGGCGGATGAATTACTGCTGGAAAAAAAATAGACGAGTCTGAAAACAAGTAGGGCAGGGCGAATCACTTCAGACGGCCTCAACCTATCTTTGCCGCCGGATTGCCAAGAAGCAATATTAAAACCTCGGAGCAGATTTTAAAACTGTTTCCGTCGTCGACGCAAAGTGGCTATAAAAATGACAGGGTGATAACAAATTGAAAATCAATTATATCAACCCGTTAAATCCTCATAACCCTTCATAAGCCCTCATTAACGGACTATAACCATACATACCAAACCTGCCCGTCATGAAAAATTGGCCTTTGTGGGAAATTTTCCTTCGCTCCAAACAGGGTTTAAGCCACAAACACGTCGGTAGCCTCCACGCTGCCGATGCCCAAATGGCTATCGAAAATGCCCGCGATGTGTATTGCCGCCGAAATGAAGGCATCAGCATCTGGGTGGTGGAGTCGGCCCATATCCATGCCTCTACCGAAGATCAGGAGGCGTTTTTTGATCCCGCCAACGACAAAGTGTACCGTCATCCTACTTTTTACGACTTGCCCGATGCGGTGAAACACATGTAATTATGCGCTATCAGACCTTCGGACTCCTCCTGTTTTTGGCTTTTCTCATGGCTTGCCACGATCTGCCAACAGAAAGTACGCCTCCGCCGGCGCCAACGCCATTTGTATTCACCTCACCTGACGGCTTTCCGCCCTTTTTTGATCCGGACGACAACCCGACCACCCTCGAAGGGATCGCCCTGGGGCGTAAACTGTTTTACGACCCCATCCTTTCGGGCAATAATACACAAGCCTGCGCCGATTGTCACCGACAGGAAAATGCCTTCACCGACCCGCGTCAATTCAGCGTTGGAATAGATGGCATAGCCGGCAAACGCAATTCGATGAGCCTGGTAAATATCGCCTGGCAACATCGTTTATTTTGGGACGGGCGGGTACATGGACT
>JANRLZ010000206.1:0-6198 GCA_033762055.1 Saprospiraceae bacterium | reverse complement strand
GCCAAATGGAAAGCCTTTGGCTGGGAGGTGCTGGTGCTGGAAAAAGGGAATGATATGGAAGCGGTGGTCGCCATGTTGCGCAAAGCCAAGCGCCGTACCGGCAAAGGCAAACCCGTGGTGGTGTTGATGAAAACCGACATGGGCTACGGCGTTGATTTTATGCAGGGAACCCACAAATGGCACGGTAAAGCGCCCAATCAGGAGCAATTTGAAGCCGCCATGGCCCAGTTGCCCCAAACCAGTCTGGGCGATTTTTGATACCGCCGACCGGCCTTTCATTCCTTTTACCCATGTCGAAAAAAAAATCGTCCGCAGCGCCCGCCCGATCTTCGGCACCCCGGCAAGCCGGGGCCGATCCTGGCAAGCCCTGGTACATTGCCAACTGGTTCCTGCTGAGTCTGGGCGCTCTTTTCGCAGCAGTATGGATTGCTTTTGGCGGCGCAGCCGCCCATGATTTTGTTTCGTGGGACGACCATGTGTACGTGTATGAAAACCCGTTGATTCTGCAACCTACCGCCGAACATTTCCGGGCATTGGGTACACGGGTGGTGTCGCTCAACTATCACCCGCTCACGATGTGGTCGTTGTGGTTGAATGCAGCGATGTGGGGAACGGAGGCCAAATCCTTTATCATTACCAATATCCTGATTCACTGGCTCAATGCCGGTTTGTTGTGCTGGCTGGTTTGGTTGCTGACCGACCGCCGGTATCGTTCGGTGGCATTTTTGACCGCCCTGTTGTTTGCGATTCACCCTTTGCGCGCCGAGTCGGTGGTGTGGGTATCGGAGCGAAAGGATGTTTTGTATGTATTTTTCTTTTTGTGGGGATGTATTGTTTACTGGCGTTACCTTGAAACGCAGCAAAAAAGCAAGTTATGGCTGGCGCTGGTTGCCATGTTGCTGGCTTGTTTGTCGAAAGGGGTGGCCGTGGTATTCCCGCTGGTTTGTCTTTTACTCGATTACTGGAAAAAACGCCCCTTTTCGGCGCAATGGGTGTTGGAAAAAATTCCCCATTTCGCCCTGTCGCTGCTCTTTGGTCTGATCGCGCTGGATGTGCAAAAAGGCGGTGATTTCAACGGCTGGCTTACGCTGGAAGGAGAAAAAGTAAAAGCACTGGCCTCTGTTTTCAGTCTGGGCCAAAAATTTCTTTTCGCCGGCTACGGCTATTCGATGTATTTCCTCAAAACCTGGGTTCCGCTGGATCTTTGCACGTTTTATCCCTATCCCACCGAAGCCGCTTTGCGCGGCGCAGCGTTTACCGGCGGGTGGGTGTTTTTTGTGGCTACCCTCGCATTCGCCTTGTGGAGCGCCCGCCGTACCCGGCTTTTTGCCTTTGGATTCGGCTGGGTGTTGAGTACGGTCGTACTGGTGCTGCAATTCATTTCTGTCGGGGTGGTAATCATGGCCGACCGTTATTTTTACCTGCCGTCTGCAGGATTGTTTTTTATGTTGACTTATGGGGTGGAAGCGTATGTTTTACCCCAAAGACCGCCCGTTTTTCGGCAAATATGGTGGGGGATTTTACTGGCTTTCGCCTTGTGGTGCCTGTCGCTCAGTCGCGAACAAACCGCTACCTGGAAAAATTCCGAAACACTCTGGAAACAGGTGCTGCGCTTTTACCCGAACGAAGACCAGGCACTCGAAACCCTGGCCAACTGGTATGGAAAGGAAAATCGGGTTCCGGAAGCCGAACAATTGCTCGAACTTGCCGTAAAGGATGGTTCCACGCGGCCGAATGTGTACAGCACCCTGGCCAATTGTATCGCCATAAAAGCCAATACCGCCAAAGACACCGCCACCCAACGTAACCTCCGCGAACGCGCTTTTTCCCTGTATGCACAGTCCATAGCCCTGAACCCGAAAAACGCCGACACCTACTTCAACCGGGCATTTACGGCGCTTGCCGTTTACCCCGAACGCGCCGTAGCCGACCTCGATTCAGCCATCCTCCTGGCGCCTTACAAGGCCTTGCAATTCAAACAGATGAAAGCAACGGCCCTCAACAACCTGAAACGTTACGACGCAGCGGAACAGACCCTCAGCGAGGTCATAGCCGCTATGGAAGCTGCGCCGCAAACCATGAAAATAGCGGAAGAAAAAAACCGGCTTTCCGATGCCTATCTCGAACGCGGTCTTGCACGTTTCAACAACAACCGCCGTGCAGAAGGCATGGCCGACGCCCAAAAATCGCTGAGCCTCGCGCCGCAAAACCAGCGTGCTGCCAGTCTGCTGGAGCAAATGAGAAAGTTGGCGGGACAATAAGAGCATATATAGATTTCCCTATACAGCCCACAAATGCGCTATTTTCGCCCCTGATGCACAACCAAGGGTTTCATTCGCTGTTTCGCCTGCTTTTTTGGGCGCCGATCCTGTTGTTTACCTCCTTCACCCCGCCGCCGCTGCCGCCGGGGCCTTGTGTGCCGCATGCGCAGCCGTTTTACGGCTACACCTTTATTGACGCCGATCTGATCAATGCCAACGCAGCCTACGCCCCTTTTTTGCTGCGTTTCGGTGATTATTACGAACGCAATTTCGTGCCCGAAGAGGTACAAAAGCGCGAAAATTGCGAGGAATGGAGCGAACGTTTTTGCAGCAAGGCGCCCTGGCAACAGGTGGCCGCCGTCATCTACGAATCGGATGCCTACGACCTCGCCGGACTGCATGAGGCCGCCGGCGATCCGACCCGGAAAACACCCCTGCCCTTCCGGCTGGAAGACAATGACTTCGCCTACGTGGTGGCCTATAACGGCTGCGTGGAAGTGACGCGCTACCTCACTTTCGCCAAACGCTGCGAAGAACACACCGTTTCACGCGGCGACCGCTGGAAACCCTCGCAGCGCAACACCGACGCCATGCGCGCCCTGATTGAAGAAGGGAAAGCGCGTTTTTATGACACCGAGTCGCATTTCGTCCGCCTGCGCTATGCCTACCAGATCGTGCGACTGGCACATTACGCAGGCGACTGGCAAGGCACGGTGGATCTGTACAACGAGCTGATGCCCAAGGTGGATCGCAAGAAAAAAAGTGTGATTTTTTACTGGACGCTCGGTCACCTCGCCGGCGCCCTGCAGAAACTCGGCAAATACCCGGAAGCCGCCTTCCGCTACGCGTTGATTTTCCGGCATTGTCCGTCGAAACGCGCGCAGGCCTTCCGCAGTTTTAAAATCCGCAACGACGACGACTGGCACAAAGCCCTGCAACTTTGCAACAGCAACGAAGAACGCAGTACGCTCTATCTGCTGCGCGCCGGCGGTTCGCACACCTGGGCGGTAGACGATATGGCGCAAATTTACGCCCTCGATCCACGCCATCCGCAACTCGAATTGCTGCTTGTGAGCGATGTGCAGGAACTGGAGAAAATTTACCTGCGCAGCCAGGTCACCGACGAAAAAAACGGGCGGGCCGTCGGTAAAATCAAACGCGAGGCGGCAGCCAAACACCTGCTCGATTTACAAAAATTTGTGCGCCGCGTTATTCGCGAACAACATATCCCCCGTCCCAAACTGTGGCGCGCCATAGACGGCTACCTCGAATTGCTCGCCAACGACCGTTACGCCGCCGCTAAAACCTGGGATCGACTGGAAAACGACCTCGACGACGGCACGAAGCAGGATGAAAAAATTTTCGAGCAACTTGAAATATGGCGTTGCCTGCTCGCCGTAATGAACCTCGACACCACAGCGTCCGATACGGTGGACCGCATGTCATACAAAGTGCGCAGTCTGGCCGCTTTTCAGCAAAACCCCTATTTCGAGCCGTTTTTGCAAGAATGGTTGTCGCGCGGCTACGCCGAGAACAACCACCCCGGCAAGGCGATGGTCGTTGCGTATGCGCCGCACACCGTGCGCTACAATCCGCGCCTCGATGTGATCGAGGATTTATTGAAATTGTCGTACACCGAAGACCCGGTATTGCTGAAAAAAACGATGAAGATTGACTCTTTCCCGGAGCGAATCCAGGCGTATTTTTTGGAAACCAAGGGCGTGTACTTCCTTGGACTGGGCGAACCGGAAGCGGCAGCGGCAGTGATGCGGCAGATTGCCCCGACCGAGCAGGCGCGCATGACCCAGTTTAAACCCTTTGCCAATCGTTTCGGGGAAAAAATCAACCGGGAGGTAAGCAGCGAGGCGGCGTTCAATCGCCTGCAAATTGTGGAACAACTCATTCAGTTTGAACAACAGGCCAGGGCTGCTCAGGCCCTGCGCGACACCAACGAGGCCCGGCTCTGGATGCGGCTCGGCGATTTTTGGTACAATACTTCCTATTTTGGTTATGAATGGGAAGTACGTGATTTTCACCGTGATCCGATGAACCAGTTGCGGCTCTCACAAGGCCCGGTTTTTCCACTCGAAGACGCCCCCGACGGCAACCGGGAAAATCTCGATGTGGTGCGGGCGCTGGAATATTATGAAAAAGCCTACGAGGGCGCCCATACGCAGGAATGGAAAGCGCGTGCCGCCTTTATGGCGGCCCGCTGCCGGCAAAAACAGTGGTTGTGCAGTAAGGAATGCAATTACCGGCCCGGAAATAAAAACATACCGATGCTACCAACCGAGTACATGGACTGGTACGATGTTTTGATTGCCAAACATGCAAAAACCAAATATTTCAACACCGTGGTAAAGGAATGCAAATGGCTGGCGGCGTATGCGCGTTGAAAAGCCGGACTTGTTACCCCCCCCCAACGAAAGTGATTTGCGAAAAAAACTGATTTCAAATTCTTCAAAATCAAGCCCGCCTGTCCGGTTTATCATTCAAATCACAAAAATCATGGTATAATCGCGTTTATATTTCCATATCTCCCCCCGGTTCAAGACCTTCGCAGACTCAAAATCCGCGTTTGAACGCCTTTATTCGACATGTCGCTATTCAAATCCATCTGGGACGATTTTCAATATTCCCTTCGCGCAGGGAACATGGTGACCAAACTCGTGGTCATCAACTTCGCGGTGTTTGTCGCCATAAAAATAATTTACCTCGCCCTCAGTGTGTTCACCCTCGGCGATGCGGAGATCATGTACGACAACATGCTCGACTACCTCTGGCTCCATGCCGATCTCGGCACCCTGGCCTGGCGGTTTTGGGGCGTGTTCAGCCACATGTTTTTGCACGACAGCTTCTGGCACCTCCTGAACAACATGGTGGGTCTGTACCTGTTTGGCACCATCGTCAGCGACCTGATTGGCGACCGTCGTATTTTGCCGGTGTATGTGCTGGGCGGATTGGCGGGGGCTATTACGTTTGTAATCACCGCCCAGTTTTTTCTGGGCGTCGGCGCATTTGCGCTGGGCGCTTCTGCCGCGGTAATGGCGCTGGGCGGCGCGGCGCTGATACTTGCTCCTGATTACCGCGTACCGCTGCTCTTGCTGGGCGCCGTGAAGGTGAAATACATCGTCCTGATCCTGGTACTGCTCGATTTGGTGGCAGTGGCAGGCACCTACCCTGCCGGCGGTCATGCCGCACACATTGCCGGTTTTGCCATGGGCTGCTTTTTTGTGTACCAACTCCGCGACGGGCGCGACTGGGCGATTCCCGTCAACCGCGTTTTCTCCTGGATCGGCGGACTGTTTTCGGCGCGCAAGAAATCAAAATTTCCCCGCCCCAAAAACGCCCCGCCCATGCGCGCCAGCTTCGGCAAAGCCAAGGGCAACAGCCGTTCGGATCAACAGGATATTTCCTTCCAGGAAAAATTAGACGCTATCCTCGACAAAATAAAAGCCCAGGGCTACGAAAGCCTGAGCCAGGAAGAAAAGGATTTTCTCTACGAAGCCAGCCAACGGTGAGTTGATTGATTCGATTGGTTCGATTATTCGATTCTTTAGGTCTCACTTTCGTTATCTGTCGAATTTCAGACCTTTTCCAACTATGTCATCTATTAACCCCCGAACTTCAGTCGGGGGTTAATAGATGAGATACCTTTTTCCGTTGTTGGCGTCCTCGCCAACAACCACGGCGGAGTGCAATTTTAGACAAAATTCTGCCCATCCAACCTTTAACCCTGACGGCTATGGCGAAACGATTGACCCGACGTTTCAAGTGGAAAAATGTTGCCCCCCTGCTCCGAACTCGTTTGGATGAAATAAGTATCCTACGGATGATTCAGCTCCGCCGTAGTTGGTGGCGGGGGCGCCCCCAACGGCCGCGAAGTGGATTGGTTCGATTTTTCGATGTGTTCGATTCTTTATGTATCACTGTAGGT
>JANRLZ010000205.1:0-7126 GCA_033762055.1 Saprospiraceae bacterium | reverse complement strand
CGTGGGCAATGGCCTGGGCTTTGGAGAGCATGATGTCGCCACTTACTTCTTTAATCATGGTAATATCGTCGTTTGAAAAGTTTAAACAATGTGCGTCAGTCGCGCCGGCGAAACAGGGTGGCCCGCCTTACAGCGCAGTTTGGCATCGGTAGTTTGTACAGGGTGAAATTTTGCTGCAAGGTTTCGGTGTTGGTGTTCGGGAAAGGATGACCGCAGTCGGGGGCGTAAGTGATTTTGATCATGTGCCGTGAATCAGCGTTTCGACTGACGCAGGTCATTCCACAGGGCGAGCCGACTGCTCAATTTTGCAGCATCAAAAGTTCACCATCAAAAAAGGAGGTTCGTATGTCACTCGTTAAATGGAATCCGGAGAGCAGCATTTTTCCGTCCATTACAGGATGGATGGATGACTTCTTTAATGACCATACATTCAGACCGGCGGTAAAAGGAATTTCAATTCCCGCCGTGAATGTGTCGGAGAGTAAAACGGCCTATAAACTGGATGTTGCAGCGCCGGGATTCAAAAAAGATGAATTCAAACTGGAGATACAACACGGTTACCTTACCATTTCAGGCGAGAGCAGCGAGGAAAAAGAAGACAAGGATGAAAAAATGACGCGCCGTGAGTATGCTTTCAACCAGTTCAGCCGCTCGTTCAGTTTGCCCGAAAATGTAAATACGGATGCTATCTCGGCCCAATATGCCGATGGCGTGTTAAAAATCACCCTCCCCAAAAAAACCGCAGAGGGAAAAGCAACCAAAAAGATTTCAGTGGAGTAGTTTCATTTAGTACATTTTATTTTAAACAGGCTGCCGAAACGTGCAGCCTGTTTATTTTTGGGCAAAATATTCCAGCTACTTTCTCATGGGCCCGATTTCCGCTACTGCCACCCGTCAACTGTTTCTCATCCTGCTGATTGCGGTTATTTTCGGGGTACTGTTCTGGCGACTGTCATTTTTTGTGCCGGCATTTCTCGGCGCCTACACCCTGTATGTTTTGCTCCGCGGCCCGCTCTTTTACCTGACCGAGCGACGCGGCTGGAATAGCAAGGCAGTGACAGCAGTTTTGTTGTTGCTTTCTTTTTTGGCGCTGGCGCTGCTGTTCAACGGCCTGTTCAACATCCTTGGCAGCCGAATTGCTTCGCTGTTCCAGAACTCCGAACATTTGCTCGAAAACAGTACCTCCGTGATAAAAAACATCGAGACCCGCTACGGTATCTCGCTGCTTACCCCGGATAACATCAAGAACATGAGCGACTGGGTGGTACATGAGGTGCAGGTCGTAATCGGCGCAACGGTGAGCGGACTGGGGTTGCTGCTGGTGATGTTCTTTATTCTGTGGTTTATGCTCACCGAAGGCAAACGCATGGAGCAGACTTTTTTCGACTGGATGCCCTTGCGCCATGAAAACGTGGCGTATGTGCGGAAATACCTGCACGACCTGGTATGGGGCAACGCCCTGGGCATTCCGCTTATGGGCGCCGTACAAGGCTTGACCGGACTGGCAGCCTATCTGTTGCTGGGCATTGAGGACCCCTGGTTGTGGTTTGCCATCACCTTTGTTTCCGGCATGATGCCGGTGCTGGGTGTGGCGCTTGCCTACGTCCCTTTGTCGCTGCTCCTGCTGGCGCAGGGACAGGAGGGCAAGGCGCTGTTTATTTTTTTCTTCGGCCTGATCGTGCTGGGCTCCATTGACAACATTGCGCGAATGTGGCTGATGAAAAAAATCAACCAGACGCACCCCCTGATTACGCTGTTTGGCGTCATCGCCGGCTTGCAGTTGTTTGGCTTTATCGGATTTGTGTTCGGCCCCATCCTCATTTCACTGCTGATCCTGTTGCTTCAGATTTATCACAAGGAGTTTTCGCAGATTAAGTAATCGCGGTTTGTTATTTCATCGTTTCCAATGGAAAAAGTGCCTCTCCCCCACCCCTGGCCCGTGTTTTTATTAAAATTTATGCTGCTGGCCGAAGGCATCATGGCATTGATTCCCGGTCTGTTGCTCATCGGTGATCCGAGCGGAAAAGTTATTCAGTTTCCGGAAGGCGCGCTTGAGCAATCTCCATTTGCCAACTACCTGATTCCCGGCTTTTTGCTGACGTTGTTCATGGGCGTTTTGCCCCTGTTTACCTGCTATGCCTTGTGGAAAAAACCGGATAATGCTTTTTTACAACACATCAACCCCTTTCCAAAACGCCACTGGGCCTGGACGGCTGCCCTCGTTTGCGGCAGCGCGCTGGTGATCTGGATCCTGGTGCAAATAACCATGGTTCCCTATTTTTTTCTGCAACCCGCTTTGTTGAGCTGGGGACTGATTACCTTGTTGCTTTGCTTGCTGCCTAAAGTAAAAGCATTGTACCAGATCTGATAATTTTCGTCGCATGCTCCCCGAATTCCGCCGGAGTACTTATATCCATTTTTCATGACCTATACCAGCGCAGAAACCGCCCTCCAACTGATTCAATCCGGACAACGTGTATTTATCCACGGCAGCGCCTGCACCCCGTTGTTTATGTTGCATAAACTTGCCGAACAGGCGCCGCGACTCAAAGGCGTCGAACTGGTGTTTATCAGCGTGTATGGCGATATTGAAGTGGATAAACCCTCTTATGCCGACAGTTTTTACTGCAATTCCCTGTTCGTTTCGGGCAGCGTGCGGCAGGCGGTGAATGAAGGACGAGGCGACTACGTGCCCGTTTTTTTGAGTGAAATACCGGAATTGTTCAAACGCAGGATCATGCCGCTTGATGTGGCCATCGTGTCGGTATCGCCGCCCGATCGTCACGGTTTTTGCTCTTTGGGCACCTCGGTGGATATCGCCCGTGCCGCGGTGAATGCTGCGGCCTGCGTGATCGCACAGGTCAATCCCCACATTCCACGCACACACGGCGACGGCATGATTCACATGAATCGTTTCAGCGCCATGGTCGAAGCCGATATGCCTTTGCCTGAAGTCCGTTTCGACACCGATACCGGCGCCGCCGAAATGAAAATCGGCCAACTTATCTCCGAACTGGTCGAAGACCGGAGTTGCCTGCAACTGGGTATCGGCGCGATTCCCGATGCCGTGCTGCAAAGTCTGGGCGGACACAAAGACCTCGGCGTACATACTGAAATGTTTTCCGACGGATTGCTCCCCCTGCTGGAAAAAGGCGTAATTACCAACCGATACAAAAAAATTCATCCCCACAAAACCGTCAGCGGATTTGCACTCGGCACCCGCCGTTTGTATGATTTTGTGGACGACAACCCGGCATTCGCATTTCTCGATATTGATTACGTCAACGACCCTTCGGTCATTAAACGGAACGA
This sequence comes from Saprospiraceae bacterium, assembly GCA_033762055.1. Classification (GTDB taxonomy): domain Bacteria; phylum Bacteroidota; class Bacteroidia; order Chitinophagales; family Saprospiraceae; genus M3007. The sequence continues at coordinate 3,814 of JANRLZ010000205.1, read as the reverse complement.
CCGGGTGATTGCCATCAACAGCGCCATCGAAGTAGACCTGACCGGGCAGGTGTGCGCCGATTCAATCGGGACCTACCAGTATTCAGGTGTCGGCGGACAAATGGATTTTATCCGCGGGGCCTCCCTGTCGAAAAACGGCAAACCCGTTATTGCCCTGACTTCCCGGACGCAAAAGGGAATTCCGCGTATCGTTCCGCTCCTTAAACCCGGCGCCGGCGTGGTGACAACCCGCGCGCATGTGCATTATGTCGTCACAGAATACGGCGCCGTCAATTTGTTCGGCATGAATCTCCGGCAACGCGCGCACGCCCTGCTTTCCATCGCCCATCCCGACGACCGCGAAGCCCTGGAGCGCGCGGTGAAAGAACGGTTCAGGGAGTAAAAATCATCCATACCAGCCCCAATAGGTAAACAGGATCAGCAACAAAAACAGCAACAACAGGGCGCCGTTCAGGATCAGGCCTGCCAGAGCGACCCCCCGGGTTCGTCGCGTGCCCCTTCGCCGTGCATTGACCCAACCGATTACACTCAACACGCCGCCAATCACCGTGAGCGGGATAGTAGCCAATACCCCGAGCACGGGCGAAAGCCCCCAAAACAGCAGGGTCAGGATGCCCAAAGACAAACCAATGGCCGCCGTCACTTTCCCATCCGGGCCGCGCTGTTTCACCGCAGCTTTGTGCATGCGTTTTTCCAGCAGTTTCAACGACCATTTCTCCCAAAAACGAAGGCGCGGTGCGCTGTTGTCAGACAAGGTGGAAGGGGTGGTTGTACAGGTGCTTGCGCCGGCGAATGCCGGAATCGCCGTCAAAAGCATCCACCCGAGAAGGTATTTTAACATGGTAAAGTTTTTTGCGTTAAGTACTCCGACGGAATTCGTTTAGAGCATTGAACGTCGGGGTTTTGATCTGATACAAACTGTTTTTGAGGCGAATAGCCGCATTATTTAACAAAAAAACAGGGCAGTAAAAAACCAGGTTCAAAATCTAAAAGAATTCCGTCGGAGTACTTATGCCGGTCCAACCATTAAAAAATGGCGCCTGTTCTGTAAAACATCGCATTAAAAGCAGCTGCAGTCGGTTTCATGTCGTACAACATCGCTTTAAAAGCAGCTGCGGTCGGTTTCATGTGCTACAACATCGCAGTAAAAGCAGCTGCAATCGGTTTCATGTTGTACAACATCCTATCGAAAGTAGCTGCGGTTGGTTTCATGTTGTACAACATCGCAGTAAAAGCAGCTGCTTTTGATACGATGTTGTACAACTCAAGCTTGAAATTTATGCACAGCACGCCCTTTTTGGCATTGAAAGCGGCGTTTTTCGCCGCTCCGATCCTGTTTCACCGTGCCGTCATACCGCCGTCAATGACCAACTCCGAGCCGGTGACATAAGACGCCTCGTCGGAAGCCAGAAACAAGGCTCCGTACGCAATTTCCACCGCTTCGCCGATACGGCCCAGCGGACACATGCCTTTCATCATGGCGTCGAGGGTGGCGGTGTCCTGTGGCAGGATGTTTTTTACCATAGGGGTCATGACGCCGCCGGGGTGAATGGAATTAACACGGACATTGAAAGGCGCAAACTCTACGGCCTGGTCTTTGGTCAGCAGGCGCATTCCGGCTTTTGAGGCCGAATAGGGCGCGCCATTGCCCCCTACCATGCCGGCAATGGAAGAAATGTTGACGATAGCGCCTTTTCCGGCCTGTTTAAGGTATGGCAATGCGGCTTTCGCTCCCAGAAATGCGCTGTTCAGATTGATGGCCAGGATTTGATTCCAGCGATCAAGCGTCGTCGCTTCGGTCGTTTCCATGGGCAGATAAACACCGGCGTTGTTGACCAGTATATCGAGTCGGCCGTACAGGTCAATGGCCTGCTGCACCACTTTCTGCCAGTCGGCCTCCGATGCAACGTCGTGTTGCACACAGGCAATCGCGGCGCCTGTTTTTTGGACTTCCGACGACACCCAGGCATTCATTTTTTCTACCTGAATATCGGTGGCCAGTACGCGTGCGCCTTCTTGTGCAAACAGCCGCGCCATGGCTTCGCCCATTCCGCCGGCTGCGCCGGTAATGAGGGCAACTTTATTTTGTAAACGGTTCATAAGCAAAGTGTCTTGTGGTTATTCATGCGTCAGTTTGTGCGTAAATACGCTGCCGTCGGCGCAGCGAACCTGCAAAAGATAGATGCCTGTCGGCAAATTGCCGGTCGGCAGCGTCGCCTGGTGTTGGCCTTCCAGCGAACGCTCCTGCAACATGCGCCCCGTAACATCCCACAGCGTCAGGGTTTGCAGGGTGGCGCCCTTGCTTTCAACCTGAATCAGATCGGCGAACGGGTTGGGCGAAACAACCAGCGGCGACGGATTTTCCGGGTCAACCACCGACACCGCAGCGGGACAACCCGGAAACAGTTCGAAACAGTTGTCATAAATTCCCTGCACCTCGCTCATGGTGGCGCCAAGAATAGACAGGTTGTCGGCAACGTTGCCGTTGGGGTATTTTCGTACCCAGGCAAATCCGAAAATCAGTTCATTGATCGCGCCGGGGAGCAGATTGAACGGACCGAAAGAAGCCAGCACCTTGCGTTCGCCGGGGGTATTGCCGGCAGTAACTTCCGACCATCCGGCAGGATTGAGTGGATCGCCGTCGTACAGGATGCCGTTGTTGGGGAATGGCGTTCCATCGGTATCTCTGCCTGCCAGCAGGTGGTAATAGGCCTCTGGAGAAGTCAGGCCGGCTTCGTTTACCGTTACAAACTGCCATTGTTCGACTTCCGTTTCCGATACCGGATCAAAAGGTCCGCGCAACAAGTCTATCCCCAGCACCGGTGGCGTACTTTCAAAACCGCCTTCGTCGGTAGCGTCGCCGTTATAGGCGAATACCACCCTTTTATTGGGCATGGAGCCGATAAAATCGTCGCCGCCATTGCCGATTTCCACATCCAGGAACACCCCGAAATAACAGGAATCCAGCGGGACGGTATCGCGGTTGGTCATTTTGTATATCACGTAAATCGTACGATCTGCCGGCGAGCCTTCCGGACAATGAAGGCCCAGCACCTGGGTTTGCACTTCCATGTTCAGGGGCAGACCGCCCGACTGGGTGTGCGGAAGGGCATCGTTGAAAACCGTCCACAACATGTCATCGGCGTAGTTTTGTTGTGGACAACCGCGCGCTGAGATGGAAGGGTATTCGCCAATGAAAGGATCGTAATTCCCGTTAGAATTGTCGTCGAAATAACCCGCCAAATCCAGCCACCACGGATCTATCGGCAGGTTAAAATTGTGATAATTGCTGAAAAATTGATTCCCCCGGCCCGGCCAGCCATACACAGCCGGCAACATACTTCCCGGATTGGCAATGTGGGCATTGATCTCGTCGGAGTTGATGCCGGCGACAAGGTTGAATTCCGGGTAGGGGGCGCCGGTGGAGGAGAGGGTTCCGGGCGCATAATCGCTTTTTCCGTTTTCGTTGTACATCTGCGCCGACAAACGAAGGTTGCCTGCAGGGTCTTTTCCGCCCATCCACAACCCGGCTGATTTTATCAGGGAAACAGAAGGCGCAGCGCCCAAAACGGGCGGTGCGAGGAAGTAGCCGTTCGTACCGCCGACAAACAGGGCGCCGTTCGACTGTATCCGCGCATGAATGGAATTGGCCCGAAGCGTATCACTGACAGGGTTCGTTTGCGACAGGGCAGTTTGTTTGGCCGTTAAAACGGCAAAAAAGGTGAGGAACAAAAAGGTGATATTTCTCATGGTAGAAAAAAATTTTTTTAGTCTGGGGTTGTGTAAAAAGATTTGAGAGGGTACACATTTTCAA
>JANRLZ010000204.1:0-2958 GCA_033762055.1 Saprospiraceae bacterium | reverse complement strand
AATTATTTAACGAAAAAAATGGAAAATTGGAGGACGAAAGATTAGCCTGAATTCGTGACTTTATTTTTTGATCGCTCTCTACTACTGGAAAATCACATTTTTCACTTTGGCCCGGTAAACACCGGCGCCATATCCGCCGGCGCCGGTCACTTGCGACATGGCAGGCGCGAAACGGCGTTCGAGATAAATTTTACCCGGCCCGGCGCCTACCTGGCTCATTTTATTGGCCGGTACAATGAGTTGGGTCGCGCCTGTCTCGATGGTAAGCGCCGCCTGTGCGTCGCCTTCGTTTTCACCGTTGATCCAGGTTCCGACTGCTTCGTCGGCGCCCAATGCCGCGCCGGTCCAGGGAATGGCAAATGCAGCATTGCGCGATACGGTATCCGGAACAGCGCCAAAATCAATCGCATTCATCGTAATGGTATTTTCGAACACATTCCCCTCGGTGTCTTCCCAGCGGAATTTGCCGGAGGTTTTCAGCCCCGGGTACTTTTTTTCGTAAAATGCCAGCACATTGTTGAATGCAAGCACATCGCCTTCAAAACTTACTTCGCTGGGGGCAGCCAGCTCGAGCAAGGTGCCGGTCAGGCTGCCAAAACGGAACCAGGCGCGTGCGTAGGTGATGTCTTCATTGGCGTTGTAAAAAAGTTCATAATGGGTAAAAATCCGATCCTGATTGACGTCGCCGGAGGATTCTCGTTTGCAGGCGGTGGTCATCAGGATGGAACACAGGGTAAGGATGAAAAGAGCGTAACGCATAATAGAAAGTGATTTTGTTTGCCCAAAAACGACTGAAAACAGTCCCTGTTACACCGGCATTTGATAAGAAACTGTTAAGAGTATGACTAAGAAGTTGTTTGAGTTAATTTCACCGGCATGTTCAGGCATCTTTCTGACCAAGCTCAGCAAATTAACGCAAGCAACTTCTAAAACTCCAGTCGCAACGTCGCCATCCAGTGCCGTCCGGCCTGTGGAAAAAAGCCGGCCTGATGATAGGTAACCCCATTTTCCAGCCGGGTATAGGGGTTGTCGGGTCGCGCATCATAGCCTGCCGATATATATCGGTACAACCAGCCGTTGGCGGCGTATTTTTCGTTCAACCAGTTGTTCAACGAAAAAACAAACCCAACACGACGGCCCAACACGCCGCTCAGGTCATAATTCAGGCGCAAATCGCTGACAAAATAAGCGTCCAGCGCGGCCCGATCGTTGGAGGTATTGTCGAGATATTGACGACCCACATATTTTCCGGTCAAGGCAAGTCCCAAAACCTGCACGTTAGTTTTCCAAACAACGGCACTTGCCTCCCCACGAACGACCATATTGGGAGAAAATGCCAGATCGGTATTAAAATGTTCCACTGCTACCTGGTCGCCGGTATCCCAATCGTCTATATATTCGGTAAATGATTTGATCCTGTTCCGGCTGAAAGAAGCGCTGCCTGAAAGATTAAATCGCGCAGATAACGACACGTTCGCTTCCAGTTCGAGTCCCGCGCGCCAGCTGTCGGGCACATTGGTTCGCGTGTATGCCCCGACATCGTTTATCCGGCCGTCGAGTACCAACTGGTCGCGATAGCGCATCCAGAAAAGATTGGCCGACAAGTTCCAGGTCGCACCGGTTCCGCGTACCCCGGCTTCAATATCCAGCATGCGCTCTGCTTTTGGACGGCTTTCCGGCGAACTTTCCGTATAATCATTCCGATTGGGTTCGCGGTGACCGATTCCGGCAAAAGCAAAAGTTTGCCAATCAGCAGACAAGGTGTAAGATGCGCCGATTTTCGGGTTAAAAAAAAGCATCGCGTCGCTTTGTTGCACGTTGTTTAACTGGTTGTCAAAACCAAGAAATGTGTATTGCACGCGTCGCATTTGAAGATCAAGCATAGTGCTTAACCGCGCAGAAGGGGTGGTTTCAATTTTTAAAAAAACATTGGCGTCGCGTTTATCGGCGTCGTTGTCGTAGTAGCGGTGATTTTTGGGGACACCTGTGTAAAATTCGGTCCAGATTACTTCGCCAAAATGTTTGCCCTCGTAGCGGCTCCATGCGCCGCCGAGTAAAAATTGCGGCTTCCAGGCTTCGCCCGCCTGCCAGCGCAGGGCGAAGGTGCCACCATAGAAATGGTTGTCGAGCCAGCGGCGGCGCACCAGATCGGTCGTTGTAAAAAAGGTATCGAATGCAAACCCGTAATCCTCGGGCGCCTGATCGGCTTTGTATTGTTCAAAAAAGCCAAAACCGCGGGTATAATGGCCATTGAGCTGAAGGAACAAACGCGGCGTCAAGGCCCATTTGTAATGTCCCAGAAAATGTCGTTGCGTATAGTTGTCTACTTCGTCTTCGTACGGCGCGCCAGGACGTTCTGTGCCGGCGGAATTGTACCTTCTCAGCGTTTCATTTTCAAGGTATTGCGCAGGCAACCCATTCCAGGCCTGGTAAGTTATTTCATGTCCCGAAAGCAGATGAAACTGGGCCGAATGGCGTTCATCCAGATACGCGCCGCTCAGGTGAATGGCATTCAGATCGGCGGAGGCCCGATCCACGTATCCGTCGGAGGTGATATGGGAAATCCGACCGGTAAAAGCCCATCTTTGGTTGAGTAGTCCGGTACCAAGTTGCAAACTGTGTTTGCGGGTACCAAACGCGCCCAGGGTATTGCTCAGGATGGCAAAACGTTCATTTTGCACTTTCGACAGATCCAGGTTCAGGGTGGCCCCAAACGAACCGGCGCCATTGGTGCTGGTTCCTACGCCGCGCTGCACCTGGATTTCGTTGGCGGAGGCGGCAAGGTCGGGCAAATCCACCCAGAACACACCCTGACTTTCGGCGTCATTGAGCGGTAAACCATTGATCGTCACATTGATACGCGTCGGGTCGCTGCCACGAATACGCAGTCCGGTGTAGCCTATACCTGTGCCGGCGTCGGAGCTTTCCACCAGAGAGGGCACTGCAGCAAGCAGATAA
>JANRLZ010000203.1:0-15829 GCA_033762055.1 Saprospiraceae bacterium | reverse complement strand
CAACCCATCGCCGTCGAGATCGTAAATAATCGGCGCGGAAACAGAACCGATCACATCCATAGCCAGCCACATCGGGTTGGCGTCGTATTGCAAGGCCATGGGCTGATCCGGGCCGGCTGTATTGCGATAGCAATACACGCCACCGATGTTGTTGCCCACCAGCAGGTCGAGGTCTCCATCGCCATCAATATCGCCAAATGCCGGGGAGAAATCGTAATCGTTGGGAGCAAAAATGGACAAGCCTGCAAAGTCGGTATCGCTCAATTCGAATGCCGGGGCCGTGGGCGTGCCTACATTCAGAAACAGGTACAGGCTTGAATTGGTGAAAAAAGTCTGGTTATTTGAAGAAGAATAATAACCATAATTACCGACTACCAGGTCGTACAGCCCGTCGGCGTTGACATCAACGAACGTCGGGTGCGCTGTAGTGCCGATGTCTATCATGTCATCCACAAACAATGATTTGGATTGTAGCTCAAACTGGTGCTGGCCGGCCTCGGCGGCGTTGTTTTTGTAATACCAGATGCCTTTTCGGTCTTCGCCGCTGGTAGGGTTGTTGAGGGCAACAATGAGGTCTTTTTTGCCGTCCTGATCGTAGTCGAGATAAAATGTACCCGGGAAAGTGTTGACTTCAATCGGGACATTCCCCGAAGGGAATGCCGTATCCTGGGAGGTCATCCAGGCATTTTGAGGGGTGCCGCCATTGATCATGAGGGTGACGCAGGGGAAAGATACATTGGCCAGGAGCAGATCGCGGTCGCCGTCGTTGTCGTGGTCGTACGTGGTGAGGGTAGCGCCGGGGTGAAGGCCGTCGCGTTCCTCTGCGGCGCCGGGTGGCGGCGCAAATGCGCATTCGGTAGCGCAGGTATCGGGGTGGCAGCTGAGTTTGGCTACGCAGCGCTCCATGCCCGTTTCATAAAATCGCCCCCAGCAACGGTCGTAAATTTCGTATTCCAGCTTGGCGAGCCCCAGCCCTTTTTCAACTGCCATATTGCGCAGCATGGTCAGGGTCGTGGAAGTGCCGGCAGTAAACCCGACAATATCCAGGTCGCCATCGCCGTCAATGTCGTCAATACTTGGTACATCGCCTTTGTTCAGCCGGAAATTGTTCCAGAAAGCCGGGTTATCATCGGGATAAAAAATATAAAGCGGGTTGCAGTAGTCGCAACTGGCCGGGTAAGTAAAAAGGTAGGGGGTAAACTTCAATCCGAAACCATCGTAATACCCTTTGAATACCTGAATTTCCTGGCTGGCAGCCGAAAATGCAGCACAAAAAAGATCCATCGCACCGTCCTGATCGAAGTCGCGCAGCAACATCCAGTCGGTCAGACTGTCGGGGAAATTGAAGGCGTACTCCGGGCGGAAAACGTAATCGGGCGCGCCGTCGGAACCTTCATTGATAAAGGTCAGCACCTTGTGTCCTACCCGGTCGAACAAAACCAGATCCATGCGCTGGTCGTGGTCAAGGTCGGCCGCCGAAAATTGCGGTGCATTCAGGCCACCGGCAAATGGATAAGCCAGATTTTCACCGTTGACTTCAACCGGGACACTGATACGCTCGAATATCTGCGTGGTTTGTGCCGATATCTGCCATCCGCACAGCAGGATCACAAGCGCCGTAAGTTTATTTTTGTGTATCATGTAGTGGTGTTTTTATAGTTGATGGGGTGGAGGAGGGGTTGATGGGTTGGGTAAACCATCAACCCCTCCTAAATCATTCAACCTTTCCCTACCGTCATTTTCATGGACGGTGTTTGCCGCCGGCCGGTTTGGAGAAAGTAGGTATAAGTGCCGGCAGGCCAGTTGCGAGTGTCGAGCCGGAGTTCATTTTGGGCGTTGAGGTTAAGACTGCGGGAAACAACCTTTTCTCCCATGGCATTGTAAACCTGTAAAACGGCTTCTCCTTCCAGCCGGCCCGGATTTTCCCAGCGAATCAGGGTATATCCGGCTGCCGGGTTGGGGGTATTTTGTTGCAGGCGGAAATCTTGCAGCGGAATACTGACCGTTTTGAGCAGCGTGGGGTCTACGTACTCTAATCGCAAATCGTCGAAGTAAAATCCGTCGCGCTCGTCGCCGTTGTCGGATGCCAGAATAAATTGAATGCGGGTGGTTTCCCCGATAAAATCGCTCAAATCCATACATTCTTCCACCCATTCACCCTGAAAACCGTCGAAAACCGGAGCCTCAAACGGTTGAGCGCCTGTTGCCGATCCCGGCTTGGTAAACCGGCCGCACAGCGCCTGATCTACGGTAAAAGAGAGCGCGCGCACCTGGGCGTAGTCGTACTCCGGCTCTATATCCCATTTGGCCCAGAAGCGCAACTGTGGCAACTGGGCATTTGCCGGGATAGACACTCCGGGCGAAAGATCAAAATAAGTGAAAGTCAAATTGTCGTAATTCCCGTCGGGCGAATCGGTGATACTGAATGGCGGGCTGACGTAATCATCGGGCGTTTGCGCCCAGTTGCCATTCCACTCGATCGTTTCATCGCCGTTTTCACTAAAAAGTTCCAATATTTTACCCCCGTAGGTTTTGCGCAGGGTATCCCATTGTACATAATGTCCATTGCTAAACTGTACCAGCAGCATAAATTCATCACCGACCTGGCTCGACGGCGTGAGCGTGACGGATGCCGTAACGATTTGGGTTTCAAATTGTTCCAATTCTATCAATGAAGCCGAAGTGGAAACATCCAGAATGTTATTGCTAAGCGGCAAAACATTCAGCACAAACAAGGCGTCCTGATAGCCGTATCGGGTGATCTCCAGATCAATTTGCGGATTCAAATTGGAATAATATTGCGGCGAAAGGTCGTTTACCTCGCCGTAGCGCAGCGCACAGAGTGCGGTGGCGATGTTCTGCCACATGTTTTCGCGGTTCAGGTCGTCAATTTCGTCGGGCTGCGGCCAAAAGCCGGTAAGGCCTACTTCCGGCGTAAAGGAGTTGGTGCCGGCGGCAGCAAACATCCAGTCGTCGGAACTGCCGTTCACATTATAGCCAACCGTTTGGATGGCAGTACCGTTTTTGTACCGGTTTTCGCGGGTAAAAAGTTGGCCAAATACTGCCAGTGAAGGATCGGCCAATTCGTTGTTATAGGCCCAGGGATAAATCAGCAAATTGCTGAAGGTGTGGTAGTTAAGGGCAAAAACGAAATCATGCGCGAGGCAAAAATCGCGGATGCTGCGCGTTTCCGGCTCCGAAAATGGTTCGGGGCCGCGGTAGGTGGCGCTTTGAGGATTGGGAGAGGAGCCGTTATCGTCGTTGCCCCAGAAGTAGCCATAATTGCGGTTTAAATCCACCCCGAAGGAGCCGTCGCCGTTGTCGCGGCGGTTTTTACGCCAGAAGCCGCCGCCATCGGGTTCGTTGATTTCGTTGTAAACATATCCGTCCGGATTGATACAGGGGATGAAATACAATTCGGCATTTTCCACAATGTATTTGATCTCCGGGTCGGTTTGATAGTTTTCCAGCAGGTACCACATATAAAAAAGCATCTGACTGGCGCCGTTGGGCTCGCGGGCATGGTGCAGGGAGGTGTACAATACTTCCGGCTCGGCTTCGTCGGCATCCGGATTATCGGAAATACGGACGTACCAGATTTTCCGCCCTTCCCAGGTTTCAATGGTATCGCTGATGGGTGCGCGAACCGAGATCAGATTCGGGAATTTGGCGCGCATATCATCAATTACGGCCATCATTTCATCGAGGGTGTGGTAGCCGCCCATGCTGCCGTAGGTATAATTCGAAGGCGTTGCGTAAGGTGTAATCACGCTTCCGCCACACTGGGCGTCGCGGTTGGATGCGACGGGATTCAGGCGTTTTTCGAGATAGTCTTTTTTCAGGTCGTCAATACGAATGGTGGTTTGAAATCCGGCATTTTGCACCAATTGAATTTCGGTGGCCGAAAGGTCGGTAACCAACCACTGCCCGGGCACATGGAGGCCGTGATCGGTCTCTATGCCGAGCGCCGTCAGGGTATGAATGTCCTTGTTTTTCAAATGGATTTCAACACGGGAATATTTTTCCGGGGTTTGTCCCCAAAGAGCGATGTTTCCCAAAAAAAGGAAGGCGAGTAAGGCGCTAAATTTCATGTAATTAGATTTTGGGGCAAAATTAAGCGCTGTTGCGGGGCGGCGATCTTTTTTACACAATTTGGCAACTGTGGGCGAAAAAACACCTCCTCACTTTACTCGTTCGAAAACAAACTGCTGCGATTTGCCGTCGCCGGAAATAACTACGTCCAGTTGCCCGTCCGCTTTCAGGGTATAGGCAATTTTTTTGGGGAAATCATGGGCAGGATTTTCACAAATGAAATGATGGTTGCTGTATTCCGTCAATTTAAATCGCACCCAGCTCTTGTTTTCCGGTACCAGGGCTTCGTAGTACAGTCCGTCGGCGTCCCGTACCAGTTTGAGTTGTTCTTCAAAGGTTTTTACGCCGTTTTTCAGGCTGACGCCCAGTCCTTTCCATTCCGTAGCCGAAATTTTCTCCCAGCTTTCCCGGGCGGTACGGTCGGGTTTGTTGTTCACCCGGTTCCAGTTGCCGACAAGCCATTCGAGCGCAGCAAGATCATGGGGGTGAGTGGTCGTTTTTTTGGAGAACAGGCAGGCGTGCAACAGCATGGCGCCGCACAGGAGGAGTGCAGATTTTTGAATCATAGCAAGGTGGTATTTTTGTTTATTGACCTTAATCGGTTAGTTCGGCTCCGATCCGGTCAATTTTGTCCGCATCAAATGTCAGGGTAATTTTTAACAAAACGCCTTCTTGACGCGCCGGAATCTGCAACAGGATTTTATCGCCGGATACGGCGACCTCTTTTACATTTTCCGCGCCGGCATCCTTCGCAAACATTTGCATGATTTCCAGCAGCCGCTCTTTCCCGTTGCGTGCGACGATGCCTTCCGAGCAATGACGGTCAATAAAAACGCCGGCCGTTTCGGGTGTGTATACGCGCAGGCAGGCCAACAGCGCATCGGCGGCTTTTTGCCGGCCGTCGGCCGGAAATTTTTCCAACGAAATGGCCTGCCACTCCGTGCTTTGCGGTAATTCGCCGCTGAGAAGAATTTGCTTCAGTTGTTCCGACACCTGAAAAAGCGGTACACGGGCATCGTTGGTTGCCAGAAAAAAAACCACGTCCAATCCCGGAAACCATTTAAAATCGGCCCGGAAAATTCCGTTCCCTCCATTGTGCTGAATACATTGCCCCTCATCGGTTACCACCAGCCCGTAACCGTAAAACGACTGTCCGCCCCCTTCATCCACGTGAGGACTGCATTGCAGATCAAGCGACGCTTTTTTCAGTACCGTATGACCGCGCAAGGCACGGTACCACTGCAACATGTCGGCAGCGCTCATCAACAAGCCGCCGTTGGCTTTCAGGTGCCAGTATGGCGAGGCGCCATCCCACTTTTTATCGGTAGGCCGGCCCCAGTCTTCCCCGTTTTTGAGATAACCATGCGCCACCTGTTCCGCATCGGCTGCTGCATTCCGGTATCCGGCGGTTTTCATTCCAGCCGGCGCAAAAACCTGTTTTTGCAGGTAAGCATCGTAGGGTTCGCCGCTCAATTGCTCTACTATCATGCCCAGCAGGGAATACCCCACATTGGAGTAAAGATAACCTTTTCCCGGCGCAAAAGCCAGGGACGAAGCAAAGGTCTTGTGCAAAAATTCTTCCTTCGTAACCGCTTCATAATCGAATCCGATGACATCCGGCAAACCGGCGGAATGACTGAGCAACTGATGCACCGTGATGTTTTTTTTATCTTCGGAAACGTTGGCGAAAAACCGGGAAAGCGGGGCATCCAACTGCAATTTTCCGGCTTCCACCAACTGGAGAATGGCCGTTGCCGTAAATGATTTGCTGACACTTCCGATGTCGAACAATGTTTGAGGGCCAACCGGAACAGCCCGCGCGCGATCGGAATAACCGGCACTTTCGAGCACTTGTGTCTCGCCGCCTGCTGCGACCAGTACAACCCCGCTGAAATCGGGACGGGAAGCCAAAAACCGGCGCATCAATTCCCAGCGTTCAGACGGGATGCCGGCCTGGGCATTTAACTGAAAAGAGAACAGGAAAAAAAGGCCCGGGAGGAAAAAGTATTTCATCATTACGAAATTTTTCGTACAAACATAACAGTATCTCCTCTTCCTTTTAGCGCCGGCAGGGCAGACACCCGGATTTCTGATGTGAAGCGCTGCTACTTTTATGTCAACCTTTCTGCATAGCAAACAGGCTGCTTCGCATAAACACCACTCCCCCTTGTGGCCAAATTGCCGAAATTTGCCGGCATGCGATGGAAGTCGGACCGATGGTTTTTGCACTTGTTGTTCTGGGGCTTGTACCTCCTCAGTCAGGCGCTGGTATTTATGCGCTTTTATGAGATGGAAAACGTGGTGATTCACCCGGACACCGGCGAAGAAATTATTACCCGTACCGTCTTCCCTGAAAACTTTTTTCAGGCCTTTCGCGCCGAATGCGTGGAAATTCCCGGCAAATTGCTGGCCGTATATGTCAACCTGTACGCCCTGATGCCTTTGCTGCTTTTCCGCCGTCGTTTGGGTGGCTATGTGGCTGCTTTGATTGGTTTGTTGGCTGTTTGTGCGGTTGTCCAGTATTTTTTGACCAAATCACTGCTGTTGCCTTTGTTCTTTCCTGAAATTCAGCAAACGGGCGCCATTTTTTCTTTCGCCAACTCAATCCGTTACAGCGCCTCCTGTGCCTCCGTGCTGGTTTTTACCGGGGCCATTCGTTTGGTAGCGCATTATTTTTCGGAAAAAAACAGGGCGGAAGCATTGCAAAAACAACAAATACAGTCGGAACTGCAACAACTCAAAGCCCAGCTCAATCCACATTTTCTGTTCAATACCCTGAACAACCTGTACGGCCTGGCGCTTGAAAAATCAGACCGGACGCCCGGTTTGTTGCTGCGATTGTCCGACATCATGAATTACCTGTTACATGAAGCAAAAACGACTGAATTGGCTGTTGAAAAAGAGATTGCCATGCTGCTTGATTTGATCGAGCTGGAAAAACTGCGCTACGGCAAGCGGGCCAGGGTTACCTTTGAAGTGAAAGGGCGAGTGGCCGATCTTTCCATGCCCCCTTTGTTGTTGTTGCCTTTTGTAGAAAACGCGTTCAAACACGGCGGTTCGGAGGAAGGGAATTTGCAGGTGGATGCGCTGCTTACCGTAGCAGGAAGCACCCTTGAATTTTACATCGCAAACAACTGTGCTCCCCGGTTTGCCGCCCCCAAATCTTCGGGCATCGGGCTCGTGAATGTGCGGCAACGCCTCCAACTGCTTTTCCCGGGTCGGCATACCTTGCAAGTGGAACAACTTCCAAATAAATTCACTGTTACCCTCAAAATAACCCTGCCGTGAATATTGCCATCATCGACGACGAACCCATTGCTATCGGCATACTGGAACGTTATACCGCACAAATAGAGGGACTGAAGCTGGTCGGGACGGGCAATAACGCCCTTGAGGCATATAACCTCTTGCAAAAAACACCGGTCGACCTGCTTTTCCTCGATATTGAAATGCCGGTGATGAACGGGTTTTCGTTGTTAAAATCCCTTGAAAATCCGCCGCCCGTGATCCTGACTACCGCTTACCGGGAGTATGCGCTCGAAGGATACGAAATGAACGTGCTCGACTATTTGCTCAAGCCCGTTTCGTTTGAACGGTTTTTGAAGGCGATTGAAAAAGCCAGGGCACAGTTGGCCCTGCGTACTTCACAACCGCCCGAACGCGCCTTTCAATATTTCAAGTCCGATAAAAAAATGGTGCAGGTTTTCCTCGACGAGGTATTGTACGTGGAAAGTATGAGCAATTACGTTCGGATTTTTCTGGTTGGAGGCGCTTCGGTGGTCACTTACCTGCGTATGGCCGACCTGGAAAAAACCTTGCCGGCGTCGGCGTTTATCCGCATCCATCGCTCTTTTTTAGTGCGCAGGGACAGAATCCGCGCTTACACACCACAAACGGTGGAGGTAGGAGGCCGGGAACTTCCGGTAGGTGGACAATATCGAACCGGTTTTTATGAAACAATGGGCGTCAAAGGATGTTAAATTTTCCTGTCACAGGCGTATTACGCAGGCTTGGCGTAGTTTTGCCCGCAATATCCGAACCGCCTTTCCGGCCACCATACCACTTTGCCCATGAAATTTGTTTCAGAAACCGTTATTGACGCGATTGTTGATAAACTTGAAGAACTCCCTGATACGCAGTATGAAAAACAAATGAGCGCTTTCGCCGAAGCGCAACCCGTGCTGTTTTCCTGGCTGTTCAGCGATGCATTTGAGTTGCTTACAGACGATGAAAAAGGGTATTTGCAATACCTGGCACTCATTACCTGGCTGTCCGTTGTTGAGGTAAACGGTCCGGTGGAAGCCGTGTCGGAAGAACAAATAGGCGAGGCGGAAGAACAAAACTATGCCGTACTGGAGTCGTCAACGGCCAAAAAATTCCGCGACCGGCTCAATCCGTTTTTTGAAGATACCGATCAGGAAGACCTGCTGGCTTTTGCCGAAGACGCCGTATCGGAAGGCGACGATGACCCCGAATCGCTGGTGACCAGGGAAGGTCGAGAGCCTATTTTTGTGGCACTCAAAACCATGGTGGACGTGCTGACGGGCAATGACCACGACGCATAGTCATTTATTTGGCCAAGCATATCTTCTTTATTCACAACACCGCACACATGCACCTCGACACTGCAAAAGCCCAACTTAACCGCAACGGCTTTCTCGATCTTGAAGTGGATCCTACGCTCGACCTGGTGGCGGAAATTCAGCGCCTCAAACGCGAAAAGAATGCCATTATCCTGGCGCATTATTACCAGGAGTCTGAAATCCAGGACATAGCCGACTACATCGGCGATTCGCTGGGTTTGTCGCAAAAAGCAGCCAAAACCGACGCCGATATCATCGTTTTTGCCGGCGTTCATTTTATGGCTGAAACAGCCAAAATGCTGAGCCCGCACAAAAAAGTCTTGTTGCCCGATTTGAAAGCCGGTTGTTCGCTCGCCGATTCGTGCCCGCCTGCACTGTTCAAAAAATTCAAGGAAAAATACCCCGATCACCTGGTGGTCAGTTATATCAATTGCACGGCTGAATTGAAAACCCTGACCGATATTTGCTGCACCAGCACCAACGCCGTGGCGGTGATTGAGAGTATTCCGAAAGACCAGCCCATCATTTTTGCTCCGGATAAAAATCTGGGCGCCTATTTGGTAAAAAAAACGGGCCGCGACATGGTGCTCTGGAACGGCGCCTGTATGGTGCACGAAATATTTAGTTACGAGCGCATCGTCAAACTCCGACAGCGCCACCCCGAGGCCAAGTTCATCGCTCACCCCGAATGTGAAGCGCACATCCTCGACATGGCCGATTATATTGGCAGCACCACCGGATTGTTGAAATATACCATCAGCGACAGCGCCACCGCATATATCGTAGCCACCGAAGCGGGTATCCTGCACCAGATGCAAAAAGCCAGTCCGCATAAAACATTCATTCCCGCTCCGCCCAACAACCATTGCGCCTGCAATGATTGCCCGCACATGAAGCGCAATACCATGGAAAAACTGTACCTGTGCATGGAATACGAATTGCCCGAAATTATTCTGCCCGAATGGGTGATTGCCCAGGGTCGCGCCTCGATTGACCGCATGCTGGAGATTTCGGAGAAAGCCGGACTGGTAGCGGCTTGATTATTACTCGTATTGCCAATACCCGACAATCTACTTGTCGTAAAGTCTGTTCTTTTGTACGTTTTTTGAACTGATCTTCAATTTGGTTGCCCGTTGGACCTTTATTCTCAATAATGAAGGCCCGACCGGCAACCAAATTGACCCAAGAGTCGTATCTTATTCCTCCCCACATCCTGATGTAATCCAGGCGACGGCACAATTGTCGGCGCTTTTCTTTTATTGGCTGTTTGAGTTTCCTTGCCGGAGGTTTGAAGAGAGAAATCTGGAGGCGGGCAAGACTCATTTTTGGGGGAATAGCGCCTGTTTCCTCAAAAATAGGCGCCGCACGGTTTCAAATTTCGCCTTCAAAGCACGGTGAAGGAAATTCGAACAGCCTTTTTTACACCAACCAACTAATTCTGCGCGTGCAAAAACTTAAACATTCCCGCTTGCTCCCTGTCATTGGCCTTTTACTCGGCATGGTCGTCTGGCTTGCCAACAACGGCAACCCGCCTACCGGCCGGACTGGCGCCCCATTCAACGGCAATTGCAACGACTGCCACACCGGCGGCAACTACGGTGGTTCGGTTGAAATTACCGGATTGCCGGCCACCATTGAGGCCAACACCACTTACGATGTCAACATCAAACTTACCGCACTGGTAGGCTCGCCCTCAAAGGCCGGTTTTCAGGTCGTGGTGGTAGATAACAACAATGTAAACTGCGGCGACCTGATCAACATCGTCGGCAATGGAACCGGCACGGAAAACCTGGCCAGCCGGGAATACATGGAACACCGCAACGGCAAAAGTTTTGCCGGCGGTATGGTAACCTGGGATTTTCAGTGGCGCTCGCCCGCCAGTGTTCCCGGCAACGTCGTTAAAGTGTATTATATCGGCAACTTTTGTAATGGTACCGGTGGTAGCGGCGGCGACAACCCGCTCTGGGGCAACGAATCCTACAACTTCGCCGGCCCGCCGCCCATCGCCGCCAGTATCGGCAACACCGTCAACCCAACCTGCAACGGATTCAACAACGGCAGCGCTACCGTGGAAGTTACCGGCGGCGCCACCCCCTACACGTATTTATGGACCGGCGGACAAACCACTGAAACAGCGGTCAACCTCACTGCAGGCACCTATACCTGCACGGTGACCGGCGCTATGGGCAGCGGTACGGCCACCGCAGTGGCCGTCCTCACCCAGCCAACCGCGCTGGTGCTGAATACCAGTGTTTCAGGCAGTGTCACCTGTGTGGACGAGGCCACCGCCACCGCCACCGCAACAGGGGGTACCCCCGGCTATACCTATCAATGGTCGGACGGACAAACGGGCGATGTGGCCACCTTTGCTGTTGCAGGCGGCTATCTCGTTACCGCCACCGACGCCAACGGTTGTACCAAAGTAGCCTCGGTCAATATCACCGGCAACACGACGCCGCCCGTCGCCGTCGCCGGTCCCGGCACCGATTTGACCTGCCAAATCACACAGGTACAACTGAATGGAACCGGCTCTTCCACCGGAACGAATTTTACCTATGCCTGGACGACCCTCGACGGGAATATTCTTTCGGGATCAAATACCCTGACACCTACGGTAAACGCATGTGGTACCTACACCCTGACCGTTACCAACACCGGCAACGGTTGTACCGCATCGTCTTCCACGACCGTTACCTGCGTGACCAATCCGCCCAACGCTTCGGCTACCGGAGGTGTCATTACCTGCGCCAATCCGATCCTTGAATTACAAGGAACCTCCACCACACCCAATGTGACCTATTTCTGGACCGGGCCGGGGATCACGACGGGCAACCAGAACGACCAGAATCCGGAGGTAGACCAGGCCGGCGTTTATACACTTCGCGTGACCGACACTGAAAGCGGTTGCACCAAAACCGCCACCGCGACCGTAACAGCCAATACCGCACAACCTACCGCCGTAGCAAGCGTATCCGGCACGCTCACCTGCGTAGTCGCAAACGTTCAACTCAATCTTACAACCAACGCCCCAAACCCCGGCTATGCCTGGAGCGGCCCGAACAACTTCTCGTCGAACATCGCCAACCCCGCTGTGTCCATTCCCGGCGATTATATCGGAACCGTGACCAACCCGGTCAATGGATGCCAAAACCGCGACACCGTCACGGTGGTACAAAATACGGCGCCGCCCGGCGCTTCAGCAGCCGTTTCGGGACAAATCAATTGTTTAAATGATACCGTTCAATTAATAGGAAATTCCCCCGCAGCGCCCGGTGTAACCTTCGCCTGGGCCGGGCCCAATTTCAGTTCCAGTTTGCAAAACCCGGATGTGGATACTGCCGGCGTTTACACCCTAACCGTAACAGGTAATGCCAACGGTTGCACATCTACTGCTGTGGCCACCGTATTGCAAAATTTCACTGCGCCATTCGACAGTATTGTACCGCCTGCCAATTTAAATTGTAATAATGCCAGCATACAGTTAAACGCGACACCTTCTTCGCAGGGCGCCAATTTTGATTATCAATGGACCACCAAAAACGGCGGCCATATCGTTTCGGGCGACACCACCCTCACCCCGACGGTGGATAGTACGGGACGATATTTGCTCACTATCACCAATACCGACAATGGTTGCACCGCCGTTGACAGTGTGGATGTGGCTCTATCTCCCGTCGTAACGGCCGCGATCACTGCTTCTACCAATGTTCGTTGCCACGGAGGATCCGATGGCGCTGCCACCGTCGCAGGCAGTGGTGGAAATGGCATTTTTTCGTATTTATGGAGCAACGGCTCCACCAATGCCGTCAATACGGGCCTGGCCGCCGGCACCTACCTGACTACGGTTACCGATGGAGAAAACTGCAGCGCCGTAGCTACGGTTACCATCACGCAACCGGATCCTTTGTCGGCCAATGCTTCGGCTACGGGCGAAACGGCCCTCGGCGCCAACAACGGCACCGCCACCGCCAATCCGGGCGGGGGTACGCCGGCCTACGCGTATTTGTGGAGCAATGGCGCTACCACCC
This sequence comes from Saprospiraceae bacterium, assembly GCA_033762055.1. Taxonomy (GTDB): domain Bacteria; phylum Bacteroidota; class Bacteroidia; order Chitinophagales; family Saprospiraceae; genus M3007. The sequence goes on along the minus strand of JANRLZ010000203.1, from coordinate 3,126 downwards.
AAACCATCAGCAACCTGGCGCCGGGTAGTTATACGGTTGCCGTCGCCGACGCCAACGGCTGCACAGCGGTTCAAACCGTTACAGTTAATGCATTTGGATGCAGCTTGCAGGCAAACATCTCAACGACAAATGTCAGTTGCAACGGCGCACAAAATGGCACTGCCTCTGTTACATTGAACGGCGCTGCCAATCCGGTCACATTCAACTGGTCGAACGGCGCCACGACACAAAGCGTCGGTAATCTCGCTCCGGGTCTGTATGCCGTCAGTATCCTCGATGGCAACAACTGCCCGGCCGTGTTAAGCGTCAATATCAGCGAACCACCCGCACTGTCGGCCAATGCTTCGGCAACAGGTGTTACCGCCAATGGTGTCAACGACGGCACCGCTGTTGCCACACCCGCCGGCGGTACGCCGGGTTACACCTATCAGTGGAGTAACAGTGAAACGACGGCATCTATTACCGGCCTGGCGCCGGGATCCTACACCGTGGTGGTAACCGATGCCAATAATTGCACCGCCCAGCAAACTGTCAATGTCGCGGCCTTTAATTGTGCCCTCAGCGCCAATATTTCCTCCGCAAACGTCAATTGTGCCGGCGGCGCCGACGGACAGGCAACCGCGGCCATTAGCGGCGGAACGTTGCCTTACGCTTACCTCTGGAGCAACGGCGGAACCAACCAAACCATCACCGGACTCACTGCCGGCTCCTATACCGTGTCGGCTACCGATGCCGCCGGGTGCAGCATCGAACAAACTGTCGCCATTTCGCAGCCGGCTCCGCTGATTGCAACCATACAAGACATCCAGCATGTTGAATGCCCGCAGGATCAAACCGGTAGCGCTACCATTCAGGTAATCGGTGGCGTCGCTCCGTACACTTTCCAATGGCCGGGCGGTAATACCGGCAATCTTGGCGTCGGGAATTACACCGTATCGGTTACCGATGCCAACAACTGCACGACCACCGTATCGTTCAGCATTGTTTCCATGGACAACGAAGCGCCGGTCATCAGCTGTCCGTCCAACATTTCTGTTTGTGGTGAAATCGTGGTGGAATATCCCGCTCCCGGTGTCACGGACAACTGCGGCCCCACCGCGCCCCCGGAGATGTTTGTCGGCCTGCCCAGTGGATCCGTGTTTCCGCTTGGCACCACCCCGGTTGGTTTTCGCGCAACCGATGCCTCCGGGAATTCTTCTACTTGCAGCTTTTTTGTGTTTGCGTTTGCGCTGCCGGAAGCAACGGTAGACAATGTGTCGAACGACGTGAATAACCAGGGCCTTGGCGCCATTTCCCTGACGGTATCCGGAGCGGGCGGCTTTACCTATCAATGGACGAAAAACGGCCAGCCTTTTGCCGACACTGAAGACCTGACAGGATTGACGGCCGGGGTGTATATCCTGGTGCTGACCGATGCCAACGGCTGCTCGACTACGCTTCCGCCCATCGAAATCACCAATACCGTAGGCACCTACGAGCCCGGTCAGTCGGGGTCTATCCGCCTGTGGCCCAACCCCGCCGCAACATATATCCGCCTCGAAATTATTGACCTCGACATCATTGCCCTGCAATTGGTGGATATACGCGGACGGCTGGTGCAAAATATTCCGCCTACCGAATGGAGCGACGAAATTCAGGTAGGCGATTTACCTGCCGGCATGTATTGCATCCGGGCCAATACCGCCGGAGGCCGGGTGTTGACCCTGAAATTTGTGAAAGAATAAGCGTACAGTTGAACCGTTCCTTAACAGGAGCCATCCGAATCCTGGGGTGGCTCCTGTTTTTTTGCCGGTGTTGGCGCCCGTCAACCACCACGGCGGAGCGGAATCATCCACAGGATTCTCGTTCCACGCTATCATATTCAAATGAAAATGGTGACCGCCTGAGTACCTTTAAGGAACGATTAGCCAGAATTCGTGAGGTTATTTTTTGATCGTTCCTTAGCCGCTAACTTTGGGCCATTTCAAACATATTTCAGGTGACTTACCGCCAAACGCTCGACTACCTCTACGCCCAACTCCCGATGTTCCACCGCATCGGCCCGGCTGCTTTTAAGAAAGACCTCACCAACACGCTGGCATTGTGCGAACACCTCGGCCATCCGCAGCATCGTTTCAAATCCATCCATGTGGGGGGCACCAACGGGAAAGGTTCGGTAAGCCACATGCTGGCCGCCGTTTGCCAAACCGCCGGATTAAAAACCGGCTTGTACGTCAGTCCGCATTACAAGGATTTCCGCGAGCGTTTTAAAATTAACGGCCAATACATTCCGCGCCGAAACGTCGTGGATTTTATCGTCCGGCACCGCGACGCCATCGAACGCATCCAGCCTTCGTTTTTTGAACTCTGTGTGGCCATGGCTTTCGACTGGTTTGCGCAACAAAAGGTAGACATCGCCGTGATTGAAGTAGGGCTTGGCGGACGGCTCGACAGTACGAATGTCATCACCCCGCTGTTGAGTGTCATCACCAATATCAGTTACGATCATCAGAACCTGTTGGGCGATACGCTCCCGCAAATCGCCTTTGAAAAAGCGGGCATTATCAAACCGGGGGTTCCGGTGGTGATCGGCGAAACGCACCCCGAATCGGCGCCGGTTTTTCAAAAAAAAGCCGCAGAAACCGGTTCTTCCATTGTTTTTGCCGATCAAAAATACCGTGCTGTCGAGTTGCCCGACACCCGGCTGGACGCGACCCGGTATGAAGTGTACCATGGTGATAAATTGTTGTTCCCGGCCCTGGAAGTAGCGGCTGCCGGACCTTTTCAAGCTAAAAACCTGGCAACGGTTTTTCAGGCCGTCGAATCCTTGCAACAGCCGGCACTTTCAGCCGCCCTGCCCGAAGCACTGAAAAATTTGCGCACGCTCACCCGTTTCATCGGCCGCTGGCAGCTGATTGGCAGTCGGCCCGCAATTTTGTGCGACAGCGCGCACAACGAAGCCGGATTGCGCCTGGCATTCGAAAAAATCGGAACGCCCCAACACATTGTAACGGGTTTTGTAAACGACAAGGAAGTGGACAAGGTGCTGGGCCTTTTTCCGTCCGGCGCGCGGTATTATTTTGCCAAGGCGAATATTCCGCGGGGCCTGGAAGCCCCGGTGTTAAAAGAAAAAGCCGCCGCTTTTGG
>JANRLZ010000202.1:0-9385 GCA_033762055.1 Saprospiraceae bacterium | reverse complement strand
AATTTGAAAATTTGCGCCGTCCTCTGATTTCAAAACTCTTGAAAAATTCGTTGTACCGCAAGATTTACATCGCTCATGTGCGCACCATTACCAATGATTACCTGACTAATGGCCAGTTGATCGCACGCGCACAGGCATTTTCGAAAGAAGTGGAACCCTGGGTAAAAGCCGATACGCTGAAACTCTACTCCCAAACAGATTTTCAAAATGCCTTCGACAAAACCATGAAAAGTGGTCCGGATAACGTGATTGGATTGCGGCAACTCATGACAAAGCGCGCTGAATGGCTGAGCAAACACCCCTTGCTCAATAAAATCCAACCTGGCGTTACCGATGCAAAGGCCATGAAGGAAGGCGAAAAAGTGACTTTTACGGCCAAACTGACCAATGCTACCAAAGGCGGCTGGTTGTATTACCGCAACGACCGGCAATATGCTTTCAAAAAAACGCCCCTCCTCGATGATGGCGCCAACGGCGATGCTACCGCTGCCGACGGGATTTATACCGCTACGCTGGAGGCTGCTGCCGCTAAACATTGGTATGTTGCCGCCGAGGGCGAGGAGGCGGCCGTTACTTTGCCGGAACGGGCTTCTTTTGAATTTTACAAGGTAGAATGAATGCGAGCGACCGTCACACGGGCCAAAAATATGGCCTGTGTGACGGTCGCAAAACAGAAAAGCCTTTCGCGGCGAACCGGAAAGGCTTCAAAACTGAGTGTGTTGTTTGTTCACAGCGGTATGGTTCCGCCAATACTTTTACGAAGTTCAGAAATGTCGAGCGGTTTTTTAGCGTCTTTGCCGCCTTCGACCTTGCTCAAATCATTTTTGTTCAGTACAGACAATTCGGACTCGAGGAAATCGAGCGAGCTGTTCTTTTTGTCCTGAGCATTATTTGGGCGTTCGTCTTTCTTTTTGCCAAAAGATGAAAACATAATAGCAGGGCTGTTGGGAAAGGTGAAGGTGAAAAGTTGCTCAAAGGTAACGGCATTTTGCAAATTGTCAAGGGAGCGGTTGAAATATTAAGGGAACGGTCGCCCATCCGGCATTTTTTCGCCGGTATTAAGAGAATGCGGTCACTTTTTTCAGGGAATTCCCCCGAAATTTTGCCGGGTAAAGTTATTGTTAAAAGTATGTTGAACTTTTTTTTGTAAACCTTTTAACAAAAGAACCTGTTTGAAGACATTTGTGGCGACTAAGCAAACATCCATGGCCATTTACTCCATCCGTGATCTGGAGAAATTAACAGGCATCAAAGCGCATACCATACGAATATGGGAGCAGCGCTATGGCCTGATTACTCCTGCACGGACGGACACCAATATTCGCTACTACACCGACGACAACCTCCGCCTGCTCTTTAATATCGCACTGCTCAATCGCAACGGCATCAAAATCAGCAAACTGGCGCAAATGACGCCGGAGGAGATTACCGCTAAAGGTGCAGCCATCGCCCAAAACAGCCCCAATCCGAATGCGCAGATAGATGCGCTGACTCTGGCGATGATTGATCTGAACGAAGCGGCATTTGAACTCATTTTTTCAGAATACGTGGATGCGCACGGCTTCGAACCGGCCATGCTTGAACTGGTGTATCCTTTCCTTGATAAACTGCGCCTGCTCTGGCTTACCAACAGCATTAGTCCGGCCCATGAAAAATTTGTAGGCCAAATAATTCGCCGCAAACTGATGTGCGCAGTTGACGTGGCCGTTCCACGTGCTGAATCCCCCGTATTCCTGCTTTATTCGCCGGAAGCAGAAAGCCAGGAATTAACCCTTCTTTTTATTCAATACCTCCTGCGTTCACGGGGCGCTCGCGTAGCCTATCTGGGCGCCAATGTAGCAGTCAGCGACCTTCGCGACGCTTGTCACGCCCTCAAGCCGGATTACGTATTTACCATACTGCAAGACCCGCTCCCGCGTCAACCTATCCAGACTTACATTGACTCGGTCGCGCAAACCATCAACGGCAGTCAGTTGTTGCTCACTGGTCAACAACTGTTTGTCGGACCTGTGCAGTTGCCTTCCAATGCCGTCGTACTAAATGGTATGCCGGGTACGCTCCAATTCCTCGACAGCCTGAAAATCAAACGCGCCTGACCGCCGGGCCTGCACTTTTCTTATTATGAATGTTCTGATTGCCAAAACCCTCGCAGGACTTGAACCTGTCCTTGCGGATGAATTGCGTGCCATGGGCGCCACAGGCGTCAAACCCCTGAAACGGGCTGTCGCTTTTAATGGCGACCTGCGCATGATGTTTCGCGCCAATTATGAACTCAGAACAGCGCTCCGCATTCTTGTCCCGATTCGTTCCTTTCCTGCCTACAATGAAAGGTCGTATTACGATGCCGTCAGGGAAATCAATTGGGCCGATTATATGGGCGTTTCCGATACGCTGGCGGTTGATGCCGTCACCCAGGGGGAGGTTTTTCGACACTCGCAATACCTCGGACTACTTACCAAGGACGCCATCGTTGACCAGTTCCGCGATCGTACCGGCCGAAGGCCCAGCGTCAATACCGTCGCGCCAACCCTCCGGATAAATGTACATGTACAGGGTACCAAAGCCGATATTTCATTAGATGCCAGCGGCGATTCGCTGCATCGGCGGAATTACCGACGCGATACCGTAGACGCCCCGCTCAACGAAGTGCTGGCCGCAGGCATGATCTTGCTGTCTGGCTGGAGCGGCAAAAGCCCTTTCGTTGACCCCATGTGCGGCTCCGGCACTTTGCCCATCGAAGCGACGCTATTATCTACCCGAACTCCACCGCAAATCAAACGGGAATCCTTTGGCTTCTTTAAGTGGCCTGATTTTGATCAGAAATTATGGAAGGATGTGAAAACAACCGCCGATGCGCAAATACAAGCCCTTGAATTTCCTGTTATCGCTTCCGACAAAGACCCGCGGGCGAGAAACGCCACTTCGCTAAACCTGATGTCGGCCGGACTGGAGCAAATGGTGACGGTGCATAAAATGCCATTTGAAAAATTGGAAGCGCCCGCACCTGCCGGCTGCCTGTTGATGAACCCTCCGTACGATGAGCGCCTTAAAATTGAAGACACCCATGCGTTTTACCAACAAATCGGCAATGTACTAAAACAACGCTGGCCCGGCTGGTCGGCCTGGATCATATCATCCAATCGAGATGCGCTCAAACACATCGGATTGCACGCCGCGCAAAAGCACACCCTTTTCAATGGCGCACTGGAATGCTCCTTCCAAAAATTCGAAATGTATTGAGACAGAATAATTATTGAATGCTGATCTCGTAGGGCATACGGAAAAGAATGCCCTTGTTTTGGCGGTATTGCTGCACGGTTTTGTAGAGTGGGTAAAGTTCGCCCATTTCTTCGCGCACCACCCAGGCGCGTACATTCTCATCGCGCTCTTTTTTGTTCATCAGCTGGTCGAGAAACTGCTCAAACCCGCTTTTGGTTTGCGGATATTCCGTACGGCGGTATTTCTCCAACTGGGCGAGTTTGGCCGCAGCTGATAAAGCGCGGTCAAGTCCACCCAGATCATCTACCAAACCCAATTCTTTTGCTTTGGCGCCGGCCCATACGCGGCCTTGCGCGATTTCATGGATTTCTTCCACCGTACGTTTCCTTCCACCGGCTACCTTGCCGAGAAAATCCTGGTAAATCCAGTCTACCCGATCCTGTATGATTTTGCTTTCCTCCGGAGAAAAATCGTACACTGCGGCGCCGAATGCGGAGAATTTCTGGGTGCGTACCGTATCAAATGTAATACCCAGCTTGTTGCGCATGGTTTTATCTAAAATCGGAATCATACCAAAAACGCCGATCGAACCTGTTATTGTGGCCGGCTCGGCAAAAATACTGTCGGCATGACACGCAATATAATAACCACCGGATGCTGCTACATCGCCCATGCTGACCACAACCGGCTTGCCCGCTTGTCGGCATAGATCAAGTTCCCGTAAAATATTGTCGCTGGCCAACGAGCTGCCGCCAGGCGAGTTGACGCGCAATACAATCGCTTTGATGCTTTCGTCCTTGCGGATCTTTCTCAACATTTTTACATACTTGCCGTCCAGCACCGTGCCGGGTTCTCCTTCAGTTCCATCCATAATATCACCCTCCGCATATACAACCGCGATTTTATCCTTGACTGAGTAGTTCTGTTTCTTTGCCCGTGCTTTGAAATAATCCTCAACGCCAACGCGGTTGAGTTTGTCTTTTTCAGTCAAGCCAATTCGGGTTTTTATCAGTGCAAACACTTCGTCTTCGTAGGCAATGCGGTCTATTAATCGCGACTGGCGGGCTTTTTCCGCGCTAAAACCGTCGTATCGTTCGGCAATTTGTCGCAACTCGGTTTCGGAAATGTTACGGCTTTTGGCGATATCGCGGATGAAAATATCGTAAAGGGCCGTCAGGTATTCGCGGATTTGAAGGCGATTTTCCTCACTCATTTTATCACTGCGGAAAGGCTCGGTGGCGCTTTTGTATTTTCCACAATAAAAAATGCGCATTTGCACATCCAGCTTGTCGAGCAAACCTTTGTAATAAGTGATGGTGCTCGAATATCCGCGGAAATCCACTACGCCTTGCGGGCTCATTAAAATGCTGTCGGAAACAGAAGCGAGGTAGTATGCGTTCTGGGTGTAATAATGGGCGTAGGAAACAATAAATTTTCCGGAGGCGCGAAATTCGTCCAGGGCATTGCGCAGGGTGGCAGCGCTTGCCTTGCCGAGCAAAACAATCGAAGCATTCAGGTAAATACCTTTAATGTCCGGATCATCTTTCGCCTGACGAATGGATGTAACCAGGTCAGAAAGTCCCAAAATATCCTTTTGATCCAGATCAAAAGGATCCATGGCAAGATTGTTGGTTTTTTCCGGGATCGGGTTTTTGAAATCGAGTTCAAGCACCGAATTCGGGCTGATCGTTACTTTTTCTTTTTCAGATGCCGCGCCGGCCATGCCAACTATCCAACTGATGCCGATAAAAAAAAGCAATCCCAGCGCCAAAGCGGTGCCGAGACAGGACGCGAAAAGGAATTTTAAAAACTGATTCATCTGCTGTTGTTGATTATTTGTTGATTCGGAGCATGATTAACTGTGCAAAGACAAAAACTTATGGCGCCTTGTTTAGTAAATTTAGATAAATGCCGCTAAAACACGGATTAGAATCCGACCCTGTCCAATCAAATGACAAAGCTGTTTTTGAATTACGCCCGGCTTCACTCGAATAAATCGCGAATCCTCCTACCTTCGCCGCCGATTTTTCAAACGACTCTTTTTCATGTTTGTCATCAATATTTATCTGCGTTTCGCCCTGATTGCGGGCGGTATTTTGGGCGGCATCGCCTTGTGGTGGGCCTACGGTTTCTGGTACGGATTTCCTTTGCTGCTGGTGGGTATTGTCCTGCTTTCCGGCTACCTGATGCTGGGCACCATTCTTTCCACCAACCAACTTTTGGCGAAGCAGGAATTGCAGGCTGCCGAAGCGCGATTGAAACTGACTTTTTTCCCAAAAATCCTGCTCATGGGCTATAAAGGCGTCTATTTCATGACGCACGGGGCATTGGCTATGCAAAAAAGAGATTTCAATGCCGCCGAAATCTGGATCAAAAAATCGCTTGATTCCGGACTGCCGACCGACAACGAACGCGGCGCCGCGATGCTTCAACTGGTAATGATCCATGCCAATAAAAACAACCTAAAAGGCGCACAACATCAATTTGCCGAATTGAAAAAGTTGAATGTCACAGAAGGTATGTTGAAAGAGCAGATCAAAGAAGTGGAAAAACAACTCAAAATGGCCAACCAGTCAATGAACCCGGGTATGATGGCCATGATGGGAGGGAAAGGATTCCGTCCCGGCGGCAAACGGCGGCAGCCTCCGATGCGCTAACGGCAAGCCGTTCTTTTTCAACCATCCACCAGTCCGCTTATTTTTTCCGGGTTGGGTTCATGCAGCACCTGCCATTCGCCGTATTTCCTAAACCAGGTAGCCTGTCGCTTTGCGTAGTTGCGGGAATGTTGTTTTATTTTTGAAATGGCCTCTTCCCGTGTGCATTTTCCCTCGAAAAAATCGAAAAACTCTTCGTAACCCACGGTTCGCAAAGGCGGACGGCGCCGATAAGGCAAAAGCGCGCGCGCTTCGTCTTCCAAACCGGCGGCGATCATGCCATCCACACGTTGATCAATACGCGCATAAAGCAGCGGCCGCGGCAGATCAAGCAGCAGGTAAACCGGCTGAAATGGGCGGTTTGCCCGGTTTTTATTTGTTAAAAACGAGGAGTAAGGCCGACCTGTTTCCCAACATACTTCCAGCGCCCTTCGAAGTCGCGCGGGGTTTTGCCGGTCTACTTTCTCCCAGTGCAGGGGGTCGCGTCGGGCCAATTCTGTTTGCAACCAGGCAAGCCCGCCGGCTTGAAAACCGGTTTCAACCTGCCTCCTTGTATCATCTGAAACCGGCGGAAAAACATCAAGTCCTTCGCAGACGGCGCGCAAATAAAGGCCGGATCCGCCGACGAGGATGGCGGTATCGTACTTTTGAAAAATGAGTTCCAGCCGTTGCAAGGCGTCCCGCTCAAAATCGCCTACACTATAGTCGTCGGTAACCGACAAAAAGCCAATGAAATGGTGCGGTGCAGCGGCCAGTTCCGCCGCCGATGGTTTGGCGGTTCCAATGCTCATTTCACGATAAAACTGGCGACTGTCGGCAGACAGAATTTCCGTGCCCAGTTGCCGGGCCAGTTCGATGGCAAAAGCCGTTTTGCCGGTAGCTGTAGCACCGCCAATGACAATCAGTTTTTTCAAACGACAACGGACAAAAGCGATTCGAACAAGGCCAATCCGTCGGTATTGCCGAGCACGGGTTCGCTGGCACGTTCGGGATGGGGCATCATGCCAAAAACATTGCGTTGTGCATTACAAATGCCGGCGATGTTGCGCGAAGCGCCGTTGGGATTCGATTCCGTGGTCTCGTGGCCCTGCGAGTCGCAATATCGAAAGAGCACCTGGTTGTTGCGTTCCAGTTCGTCGAGTGTTTTTTCATCGGCAAAATAGCGGCCTTCGGCATGTGCGATCGGGATTTTAAGGGCCTGTCCCAATGTCAATTCCGCCGTAATGGGAGAATCATTGGAGACCGCTTTGATCCAGATATTGTCGCAGATAAATTTTTGCCCGCCATTGCGCAGCAATACACCCGGTAACAAACCGGATTCGCACAGAATTTGAAAGCCATTGCATACGCCAAACACAAAACCACCTGCAGCTGCATGGGCATTTACGGCTTGCATTACGGGCGAAAACCGGGCAATTGCGCCGGCTCGGACATAATCGCCATAAGAAAAACCACCGGGCAATACCACACAGTCGGATGGCCCGAAACCTTCGGGTAAATTGCGGTTTTTGTGCCAGATTTTTGTTACTTCCTGCCCCAGTACGTCGCCCAGGACGTGAACCATGTCGTCGTCACAATTGGAGCCGGGAAAAACGATAACGCCAAATTTCATGAATATGAATTTTACCCCTTCGGGTGTCACAAGATCGAATAAAACAGTGGCAGCATGGAGTCGAAATACTGCAGCAACAACACCGCGCCAAAAATCAATGCATGCCAGACTTCCGCCAGCAATCGGTTGCGCATTCCCTGGAAACTTAATGCCAGCAGGATGCCCATGACGGCCGCCGGCAATAAAAAGTGCTCCCAATGCCATTTTTCATGAAAAAAAGCAGTGGCGCCGCCTATCGCTAGAAACCAGTACAACACGCTCACAAACTTTTGGGCCTGAATTCCTTTTCGGGAATAAAATGCACCCAAACCACCTACAAAAACGACCGCAAATGCCACCATGAGCACAGTTTTCATGCCTTCCTTTTCCGTCATAACCAGATCGAAGCGGTAAAACTGAAACAAATTCCCCCATTGCGTTGTACGAAATTCAGCCCCCATGTCAAACCAAAAATTCCACACCCAGCCGAGAAAAAGGGGGACAAAGGCGCCGGCAAGAAAAACAAGACGCTCCTGCATCCGAAACACCCGCACCACCTCGTAACCGGCATAGGCGGCGATCAAGAGCCACAGTATCGGCGGATAAAACAGGCTCGCTACCGACAGCCAGAAGGCGCCGTCGAAGATAGCCGCAGTTACCTGCGGTTTTTGATAGGCGTTGAAAATTCGCCAAAGTGAAACAGGGACAAACGTTGTTGCCACCAGTGCGGGATTGAGGTACAAAAATTCCGGCAATGCGCTCGCTGCCAAACCGTAAAACAAGCCCGGAAACCAGTTGCGTTCACCCAGCAGGCGAAAATTATCGGCCAGCATATTGACCAAAATTGCTTGCACAATCACCAGTAAAAGGGCTGTCAGGGGCGACCAAAAGGCATCCTTTGCAATCCACAAAAACCAGGCCTGGTACAATGACCCGCCTGCATGTGTCTCACTCGCCGGTGGAACATGCCCCGACAAGGCGCTTGCATGCAGCAAGGCGACATAAAACGCCAGTGGAATAGCGATTGTAAAAGGATTGTTGCGGAAAATACCGAGCACGGTCAGCAAATGATGGCGCGAAGGTCGAAAAAAGCCGAAACCTTCACATAGTTCCAGCCATGAATTTCAAGCGAATTTTCCACCACCCGACGTACCTTCGCCCCGTGCGTATCCTGCTGATAGAAGATGAAGCCAAAACTTTGCAGTCGCTGCGCCAGGGACTGGAAGAAAATGGCTGGACGGTCAACACGGCGGTTGACGGCTTGTCGGGCTTGCGCCTGGCATTGCAAAGCGATTATGACGTCATCGTTTCCGACATCACGATGCCCGGTATGACCGGGCTGGAACTTTGCAGCCGCCTGCGCCAGGAAGGCCGCACAACACCGGTGCTTTTGCTGACCGCACTCGGTTTGACGGATGACAAGGTAGCGGGCCTGGAAGCCGGCGCCGATGATTACTTAGCCAAACCCTTCGAATTCAAGGAGCTGCTTGCGCGCATTAAAGCGCTTGCCCGCCGCCCCTCGGTCGCTTTTAAAACGGAAAACATCCTGCGATTCAGCGATGTAGAGCAAGACCTGGATGCCAAAACGGTTCGTCGTGGCGGAAAAAGCATCGTTCTGACTCCACGAGAATTTGCCCTGCTTGAATTTTTCCTGCGAAACCCCGGAAAAGTATTGTCCAAAATCGAAATCGCAGAAAAGGTATGGGATGTGGACTTCGATACCGGCACCAATGTTATCGAAGTGTACGTCAATTACCTGCGCAATAAACTCGACAAAGGATTTGACCAAAAACTGATTCACACACAATTCGGGCAGGGCTACGTACTGAAATTATAACCATATCTTCCGAGCATTCACAGAGCAGCTTGAATACCATCCATATTTCTGATCCGGCAGCCTGTCAGACTCACTTCCAACAAC
>JANRLZ010000201.1:0-22121 GCA_033762055.1 Saprospiraceae bacterium | reverse complement strand
GCAATTACTGGAAACCCATTTCTACTGGAAATTATGACGGGCAGATTTTCTTAACAAAAATCAACACCTATACTGGTGATACATTGTGGACAAAAGAACTAGGTCAATCTTTTCGAGTTGAAGAAGGTTTGACAATAAGATCTATCAATGTTGAGGGTGTAGTGCTTTGCGGGATAACTTATCCTTCTAATAATACCGAACATTCTAAAATACTCTTAATAAAGGCTGACAGCCTTGGAAACCTGACATTTCGTAAAGAATATACAACCGATGGAACAAAAAATCATTACGCTTATTCATTAACACAAACTTTGGATGGAGGTTTTTTGATTTTTGGGTTTCGAAATTACATAGGGCCATACCCAGGAGGTAATACGACGGTAAACAATATAGACATGGTGCTGATCAAAACGGACACGCAGGGCAATCAACAGTGGGCAAAAGTTTATCCACCCTGGGAATGGAGGCATAATTTATTCTTTGGTTGGGACATCCAGCCATTAGCTGATGGAACATTTTTAACAGGCGCAGGTAAGGGTTATGCGCTTTTCCAACCTGATAATACTTTTTCTGCCAAATATTTTTTAGCCAGAATTACAGAAAACGGAGAGTTTAGTGACTCTCTAACCCTTCCAGATTGGCACGAGCTATGTCGCATTAACCGCCTCAAGCCCTCTTCCGACGGCAACTTCTGGGCCATCGGCGCAGAGAAGGATTCCCAAAACCTGGGTCAAACAAGCCTCATCATGAAAATCACGCCCGAACTCGAAGTGTTGTGGAAGCGGGAGTACCGGGTTAGCCCGCCAGAGTCCATGCTGCATGAGATGTTTTATGAAGCCGTAGAGATGCCAGACAAGGGCTTTGTTCTATGCGGCACGGCCTTCGGCCTACTTGAGGACAGCACCAACCAAAACGGCTGGGTCATCCGCGTGGACTCGCTTGGCTGTCTCGAGCCGGGCTGTCACCTAAACAGCCCGGTGGAAGAACCGCCCGCTGCTGTGCCAGACATCGGCCTCGCGCTCTCGCCCAATCCTACTACCGGTCAGGTACACCTCGCACTCACACATGAGGGAGCGGTGCTGCTCGGCGTGCGCGTGCTGGATGTGCAGGGGCGCACGGTGTCGGACATCCAGTACAAGCGCAGCGCCGGCTGGCGGGAGTGTGATCTTGACCTGGGTGCGGAGCCTGCGGGCGTGTATGTGGTGCAGGTGCATACCAGCGAGGGGGCGGGGGCGAGGAAGGTCATAAAACTGTGAAGCACATGCGCTGAGAAAACTACCCCCGTACCAACTCGATATAACCACTAAGCACATCGGGGCGCAACACCACGCCGCTGACCCGGTTTTCAAACACCTTGCAGACGAAAAAGTAGGTGCCCTCGGCCAGTTCCTTGCCGTTTTCGTTGGCGCCGCTCCAATTGATATTCGGGTCGCTGGTTTCAAAAACCAGGTTGCCCCAGCGATTGAAAATCTGCATTTCCACCCGTTCTACAAAACGCCAGCCGGGGAAGGGGGTGTAAAGGTCGTTGGCCCCGTCGCCGTTGGGAGTAAAGGCGTTGGGAAGTTCGTATTGTGGACAGTTGTCCACACAGTAAGCATTGCTCAGCAGGCTTTCATTCCCTACCGAATCCAGCGCCGAGACGGCGTAGCAGCCCGCCAGTTGAAACTCGAGCGTATGCTCCATGGTGGTATTGGTCGCACCGTTTTGTTCGGCGATCAAGATGAGTTCTCCCCCTTCTTCCGGGGTGTACCAGATGCGGTATGCCACGGCATCATCCGAGCCGCCGCAGGTTTCGTTGGGATTGGTCCAGGTAAGCGTATTGACAAAAGGCGGCCCCGGCGAAGCGCCCGGGTCGTCGCACAGGTTGGTTACATTCAGTACCGGCGCACAAGGCGGCACGGTATCAATGGGTACACCGCAGTCTTCCTGCGATTTATTAAACAAGGGGTTGAGCAGCCCGCCCACACTGTACGTGCCTTCGCTGCGCACATAATAACAATATTCCACCCCGTTGATCAGTCCGCGGTCTTCGTAGCGCGGCATGGTGGAATTCCCGATCAGGTCGAAAAGGCCGGTAGACTGGTTTTTTCGATAAATCTCGTAACGGTAGTTGTTCCAGGGTACTTGTTCTTCCCAGGTCAAAATATTGGTCTGATCGGTGGAGGCGATGCTCAAAAAAACCGAGGAGGCTTCGTTGGTGGTACCGAGCGGGGTGTTTTCGCCGCGTACATAAAACTCCACCTTGTAACGATATGGCCCGCCGGCGGTGTTGAGGTTTTCATCAAATTCAAAAATGGTATCATTGGCCTGCCAGAATTCATTGGCGATAAATGAAGCGCCCGGCACCGGCGTAAATGTTCCGCCCTGAAAATCCGGTGCGCGCAACAACTGGTAACGATACGGGCCGTGGTTAATCACCGTGTCGAGATCAACTGCGACAGGTTTCGACCAGGCCACGCGCATTTTACCCGCAGCGGCATCGGTGGCTTCCACTGAAACATTGGTGATCAGCGGCAGGTCGCGCGGTAGCTGGGCGCACACTTCTTCGGAGGGCAAACTTTCCACAATGTTGTAGGGATAACCGCCGTCGGATATGCGGGCAAATTTTGCCAGCACCCGGTAGCAATAGGTTGTTCCGCGCACGACATTCTGGTCTTTGTAATAATAACGCCCGTTCACCATCAGATTGGTCACCGCAATCAGCTGGGTATATCCTTTCCCTGCCAGTCCGGGCGCACAGGAATCGTAGGGGAACGGATTACTTCCTTCCCTTCGCCAAACAGAAAAGCCGAGGAAATAATCATTGGCGGCGTCTTCGCAGGTATAGGGTTTGTCCCAGGTAATTTCAATATTTCCCTGCTGCGGGTCGGCCTGCAAGCCTTCAGGCGGCGGCCCTACCACCTTGATTTCCACCGTATGCAAATCGGCCAGTTGTGGCGTGGTGAGCGAGTCGGTGGCTTTGAACACAACGGTGTAGGGCTGGTTGGAAACGTGTTCGCAAGCGGTAATCCAGCGAAAAACGCCCGAAACAGAATCAGCCACCCAGCCCGTGGGGGCCGTAAAGGTGGCCGGACTAAAAGGCGAGCTGAGCGGCGCGCCGAGGGCGGTAAGTTGAATGACATCGGTGCTGTCCGACTCTCTGGCTTTTACCACAAATTCGACGGTATCGCCGGCTACTACGCAGATTTTATCAATAGCCTCTACTACTGGCGGGTTGTTGTCGCAGGCAGCAACAATGATTTGCATATCGCGGATGGTACGGTCTATTTCCACCCCTTTTCGCCAGGAAATGACGACAAAAGCAATATTGTAAATTCCGGCCTGTTGAGGCGATTGCCACAGAATATCGCCGTTGTTCTGATCGAGCTGGAACACATTGTTGGGCCCCGGAGCGATATCATCTGGGAAAATATAATTGGGCACCTCCGTCCCCATGCCCTGCAGAGGCACGATCAGGGCATAGGAAAGGCTGTCGCCGTCTACGTCGGAAGCATTTGGATTGTGTTTCCAGGGTTTACCGACGCAGGCGTTTTCGACCGGTGGCTGTAACAAGCGGGGGGTGGAGTTACTGCCGCCGAACTGTGAATTTTGAAAGGTATAGGTCGTGGCAATATGAAACGGCACATTATCCGACGCCGGGTTGTTGACGTTGATGATCCCGCCGATGCGGTTTTGGTCGGTCATGCTGATGGTGAACGTACCCGGCCCGGCATAGGTGTGTATGGCGATGTAAGTATTGTATTTAATGTCGTTGGGATAGGGTTCGCCTTGCGGCGGATTGCCGACGCCATTGGAGCGTTGCACCGCCTGAATAAAACCGTCGCCCCAGTTAAGTTCCAGGGTATCGCGGTCGGCATTGACGCTGCTGGTCTTGGTCCAGGTAATAATGGTACAGCGAAGGGTAAGCGGGCCAATTTGTTCGATATGAATTTCCCCGGCGCGGTTGTGAGTGGCCCAAAGCGCCGCCGGTGCGAGACAGCAAAACAAAAGCGGGAGCAGCAGTTTTTGTTTCATAAAATGCTTTATCTGATTTGAAACTCATCCTTTCCGGACCTTTCTTTTAGCCGCGGTAGGCAAGAGTACATAATTTTACCGAAAGAGTTGAGACGAAAGTGCCGGATTCGCCATTTTTCGCCAAAAAAACCATTTACGTTCCTTCACCGTACAACCAATTCAGGGTATTCTGATAAAAAACACGCGCGAGGGTGGCTTCCGGCAAATCCATTTCTTCGATAAAACGTCCGATTTCGAGATCGCCGAGCGGGAACGGATAATCGGTGCCAAGACATACCCGTTCATCGCCCACTACTTCCAGGATATAGCGCAGCAATTGCGGGTCGTGTGTGGCGGAATCATACCAGAAGCGCCGCAGGTATTGTCGCGGCGGCACCGGATTGTCTACCGCTACCAGATCGGGGCGACAATCATAACCGTGCTGTATGCGCCCGATAGTAGGCACAAACGATCCGCCTGCATGGGCCAGACACACCCGCAGTCGGGGCAGGCGCTCGAGAACCCCGCCAAACACCAGTGAGCAGGCGGCCCGACTTGTTTCGGCGGGCATGCCTACGAGCCAGGGGAGCCAGTATTTGCGCATATCGGCTTCGCCCATCATTTCCCAGGGATGTACAAAAACGGCCATGTTGAGCGCCTGACAAGCTTCAAACACGGGGAAAAATTCCGCTTCGCTCAGGTTTTTCCGGTTGATGTTCGAGCCGATCTGTACGCCGGGAAAACCGAGTTGATGCAAGCGTTCGAGTTCGCGGATCGCCAGATCGGCATCCTGCATGGGGAGGGTGCCCAGGGCGAGATAATGTTCAGGAAAATCTTCCACGATACCTGCGAGGTGGTCGTTGAGGAACATGGAAAGGTCAAGACAATCGGCGGGTTTTGCCCAGTAACTGAACATCACCGGAATGGTACACACCACCTGCACGGGCGTACGGAAATGGGCATATTCGCCGATGCGTAGTTGCGGATCCCAGCAGTTGGAAGCTATTTCACGAAAAAACTGGTCGCCCTTCATCATACGGGCGAATCCGGGGATATGGTGCTGCAAATGAATAAACTCTCCGTAGCCGAACTTCTCTGCAAAATTGGGCAGGCGTTCGGGCAGGAGGTGGGTGTGCATATCTATCTTTTTCATCAAATTGAAACCGTCGGTGATACAGGAGGGTTCGATGTCGTAGTGTCTGCGCGAAGATAGGACTTTCAGGCGCAGCAAGACGAGTCAAACATCCGGAACGCTTCACCGCCTGTCGGAAAATACAGCCGCCAACGAGCAGCCTTTGTGGCGGTTGCGTTTACACGATAAAAATGCGACCACAAGATTCCTCAAACCGGCTCAAAAAGCATAAATAGACCTACCTTTGCGCCCCGAAACAGGGGCTGGCCCAAAACCGACCGAAAATCCGGCACAAACGCCCTTCGTATTTGCATTCATAATGAAGAATATCCGCAATTTTTGTATCATAGCGCACATTGACCACGGGAAAAGCACGCTTGCCGACCGGCTTTTGGAATACACCAAAACCATCAGCGCGCGCGAGATGCAGGATCAGGCGCTCGACAATATGGACCTCGAACGCGAGCGCGGCATTACCATTAAAAGCCACGCCATCCAGATGCGCTATGTGCATCCGCCTACCGGCGAGGAATTCGTATTCAACCTGATTGACACCCCTGGTCACGTTGACTTTTCCTACGAGGTAAGCCGTTCCATCGCCGCCTGCGAAGGCGCACTGCTGCTGGTGGACGCTACACAGGGCATACAGGCACAAACCATCAGCAACCTCTATCTGGCTGTAGATCACGACCTGGAAATTATCCCGATTGTGAACAAGGTGGACATGGACAGCGCGATGATCGAAGAAGTGCAGGATCAAATCATTGATTTGATCGGTTGCAAGCGCGAAGACATCATTTCGGCGTCGGGTCGTACCGGCATCGGAGTGCCGGAAATCCTCGCCGCCGTGGTGGATCGTATCCCCGCGCCATCGGGCGATCCCGAAGCGCCGTTGCAAACCATGATTTTCGATTCCATGTTCAACTCGTACCGCGGTGTTATCGCCTACGTACGCATCATGAACGGAACCTTGAAAAAAGGCGACAAGATCAAGTTCTTCAGCACCGGAAAAGAAGTGGTGGCCGAAGAAGTCGGCATTTTAAGGCTCGGACAATTTGAAACCGAACAAATCGGCGCCGGCAACGTGGGCTATGTCATTACCGGCATTAAAATAAGTAAAGAAATTAAAGTAGGTGACACCATTACCCACCTGGCACGCCCCTGCTCCGAACCGGTAAAAGGGTTTGAAGAAGTAAAACCGATGGTATTTGCCGGTGTTTATCCGCTCGATAATGATGATTTTGAAGACCTGCGCGACGCCCTGGAAAAACTCCAGCTCAACGACGCCTCGCTCGTCTGGGAAGCCGAAACCTCGGCGGCACTCGGATTTGGTTTCCGCTGTGGCTTCCTCGGCATGTTGCACCTCGAAATCGTTCAGGAACGCCTTTCCCGCGAATTCGATCAGGATATCATCACCACCGTACCAAACGTTCCTTACACGGCAACCGACGTAAAAGACCAAACTTTTACGGTACACCAGCCCACGGAATTGCCGGAACCCAACCACCTCAAAAGCGTACAGGAACCCTATATCTACGCACAGGTCATTACCAAGCCCGAATACATCGGCAATATCATGACCCTTTGCCTCGAAAAACGCGGTATCCTCATCAAACAACATTACCTGACCCCCACCCGCCTCGAAATGATCTTTCACCTCCCGCTGGCGGAAATTGTTTTCGACTTTTACGACAAACTGAAATCCATGACGCGGGGTTATGCCTCTTTCGACTATCACCTGCTCGACTACCGCGACACCGATCTTGTCAAACTTGATATTAAACTCAACGGCGAACCCGTAGATGCGCTTTCCGCGCTCGTACACCGCTCCAAAGCCGAATACATGGGCCGCCGCATGTGCGAAAAACTCAAGGAATTGTTGCCTCGCAAACAATTCCAGATCGCCATTCAGGCCGCGATCGGCCAAAAAGTGATCGCCCGTGAAACCATCTCGGCACTCCGCAAAGACGTAACCGCCAAATGCTACGGCGGCGATATTTCCCGCAAACGCAAACTGCTTGAAAAACAAAAAGAAGGCAAAAAACGCATGAAGCAATTCGGTGATGTGGAAGTGCCCCAGGAAGCCTTTTTGAAGGTATTGAAGTTGAACGATTGAGCGACGCAACTCTCCATCCTTTTTTTACCTTCGCGCTTCTTACGGGACACAGCCATGCTCGAATTCTTTCAGACCTTGCTCAAAATAATCAGCAACGCCTTCTCCTGGGTTCTGGAAAAAACGGCGCCCGCCCGTGCCGCGTGGGCAAAAATTACCGCGCCGGTCTGGGATTTTCTCCGCCCGGTTACGGATGCCTGGGCGCGATTGACCGCACCGCTGCGCACACGTTGGGCCGTATTTTATGCCAAAAACCCACGAATCGGCCAAATACTGGGCTGGGCCGGAACAGCACTACGTTGGGGATTCTACTTCCTCCTTTTCCTGATTCTGGGCGTCTGGATCGGACTGTTTGGCCGCCTTCCTTCCACCAGCGAATTACGCGAAATCGAAACGGCCAATTCCACTGAAATTTATACCGCCGACAGTGTGCTGATCGGCAAATACTTTATCGAAAATCGTACGGCAGTTTCGCTCGATCATGTTTCTCCCTATATCATCAATGCCCTGATCGCTACCGAGGATAAACGTTTTCTCGATCACAGCGGCATTGACATTATGAGTTATTTTCGGGTGTTTTACGGAGTAGCCACCGGCCAGAAACAACGCGGCGGCGGCTCCACACTGAGTCAGCAACTCGCCAAAAACCTTTACCCGCGCAAGGATTTTCTGTGTGCTGAAATAGGGAAAAAGAAGTACAAAATTCCGATCATCAGCAACGCCGTCAGCCTGCTCATCAATAAAATACGCGAAAATTTCATTTCCGTCCGGCTCGAACGGGTGTATTCCAAACCACAATTACTCAGCCTTTATCTCAATACCGTTCCATTCGGCGAAAACGCCTTTGGCATCAATGTAGCTTCCCGGCAATTTTTCGGAAAAAAACCCAACGACCTGACCGTAGACCAAGCTTCTACCCTGGTTGGTATGCTCAAGGGAACCACCCTTTACAATCCGCTGCGCAACCCCGAGAACGCCAAAAACCGGCGAAACGTCGTATTGAAACAAATGGTGAAAAACGGGCACCTCACCCAAAAGGAATACGACGATCTGAGTCAGAAACCCGTAGGCGCCAAACGCTACGACGTGGACAACAATAATGAAGGGGTCGGCACCTATTTCCGCGAGCACTTGCGCACCGACGTGATGCCCAAATTGCTCAAAAACCTGAAAAACGACGACGGCAAACCCTACAACCTGTACACCGACGGCCTCAAAATTTATACCACGCTCCATTCCACCATGCAGCAGTACGCGGAAGATGCCGTGCTGAAACACATGGAAAAACTGCAAAAACAATTCGACCAGCACTGGAAAAACTACAAACAGGAAAAGCCCTGGGGCGACGACAAGTGGATTGACAAACAGGTAGAAAACAGTCGCCGTTGGGAAACGCTCAAGGAAGCCGGCCTTAGCGACGCCGAGGCCCGCGCCAATTTCGAAACACCGGTCAAAATGAGCATTTACACCTGGAAGAACGGCGGCTCGGAAATGGACACCACCATGACCCCGCTCGACTCGGTGCGCTACTATTTTTGCATGCTCAATTGCGGTTTTATGGCCATGGATCACCGCAACGGCTACGAACGCGCCTGGGTGGGTGGCATTAATTTCAAAAACTTCAAACTCGATCATACGCTGACCAAACGGCAGGTCGGCTCCACGTTTAAACCCATCGTCTATGCCGCTGCCTTGCAGGACAGCGTAAAACCCTGCTCCTATTTCCCCAACGAAATCAAAAAAATTGTGGACTGGGAGCCGCACAACGCCGATGAAACTTACGGCGGCTGGTACACCATGACCGGCGCCCTCACCCGTTCGGTCAATGTCGTAACCGCCCAACTCATTGAAAAGGTAGGCATCCAGAAAACCATTGATCTGGCCCGAAAAATGGGCATTACCTCCACGCTCCCCCGCGAATACGGCATCAGCCTTGGTGCTGCCGATATTTCCCTTTACGATATGATAAAGGTGTACGGCACCATGGCCAACGAGGGCAAACGCCCCGAACCGGTCACTGTACTCCGCGTTGCCGACCGCCGCGGGAAGATTATTTACGATTACAAGGAAGAACTCGCCACCAACCCCCAGCTCGGTGAGCATGAAGTGGCCATGACCGTCAACCAGGCCGCCCTCATGACCAAAATGCTGCAAAGTGTGGTGGATTACGGCACCGGCGCGCGTTTACGCTCGTACGTACGCGGCGATTTTGCCGGCAAAACCGGCACTACACAAAACCATTCCGATGGCTGGTTCATCTGTTACAACCCGCAACTGGTTACCGGCGCATGGGTGGGCGGCGAAAGCCCTGCCGTGCGATTCCGCCACATGGCACTCGGACAAGGTTCGGCCATGGCACTGCCCATCGTGGGCGGTTTCTGGAACCGCATCGCCGGTGATAAAAAACTCAACAAATTACTGCTCGAACGCTTCCCCACACCCAAACCGGAAGTCCTGAACCAGGTCGGCGGCTGCCAACCCTGGATCAGCATATCACCCGATACCTTCCAGATGATCATGGATCAGGTGGGCCAGGATTCCGTGTTGCGCGATTCCATGATTCAGTATTACACCAAGCGTCTCAAACCCGGTGAAACGCCCGGCGGCGAAGCGCCCGCTTTGCCCGAAAAAGAGGAAGAAGGCGATGAAAAAGAAAAGAAAGAAGGGCTTTTTCGGCGTATTTTCCGCCACAAACCCGACAAGGAGGAGGAAAAGCGCGGGGGAAATTGAGGCTTGCTAAAATTCCAGTCGCCAGCTGAAATTCGGAATCGTACCGAGCTGGTATTTGCTTTCTATTTTCCCGGTGTACGGATCGTAGTAATGATACGCCAGATTCAACTGATTGCTCAGGTTTTGTAAATCGAGTGCAAAAGTGGAGTTGCGTCGGTTACCCAGATTTTTGCGCCAGTACACACGCACATCCAGCCGGAAGTAGCCGGGAAATTGCCGGTAATATCCCTGCGTTTCATCCAAGGAAGAAGTTTGGGTCGCTGCATCGTAGTAGATGTTGGCCGAGCGGGCCCCGCCATTCCATACGCCGCGCGCATTCAGTCCGATGGTGCGCTCTTTGCCGGGGCGTTTTTCGCGCTGCCATTCCTTCCCGAAAGTCAGGTTCGACAAATGACCGTAGTCCCAACGGGTCGGCACCAATTTTAAGCCAAATGAAGGAGGCGTTGTGTTTTTCGCATCCATCAGGGTCACATTGGCCAGCATAAACCAACCCTTTGCCAGCCGACGCTCCACGCTGAGTTCGACGCCCTTGTTGGTTCCTTCGGTAGCTGAATAGGTAAAAAAGGCACTTGCGGGCAGGTATTCCGCGACATTCAAACTGTAAATACGTTGAGCATCCGCAAAAAAAGCGTCGCTGATGGATTGTTGGAAAAATTCGGCGGAAAAAACCCAGTTGGGTGAAAAATTCCACTGATAACCAAGGCTCCCTTTGATCGAACGGGTAAGCGGCAAATTGCGTTGAAAAAGCCACTGCGGCGGCAGCTGACTGTACAAACCAAAAGCGGCGCTGATACGATGTTGGCCGAATCGTTGCGCCATAAAAATACGCGGTTCGAGGGTTAGGGCATAATTGCCGTCTTGTCGAAGTATGACAAAAGGCTGCCGGAAAATCATGCTGTGTACCCCCAACCGCAATTGTGTATTGTCGTCGGCGCTGTTCCAGGCAGCTTGTAGCCAGGGTTGAAAAAGCAGGGTTTGATAGTCAAGCCGGTCGGTTCCGAGTTCTGCGGTTCTTCCCTTCAGATCAAAACCATGTCGTGTTGCATTGGCGCCCAGCATGCCCCCCCATTGTTTGCCCAGACGCTGGGAAAAGGTAACCGCTGCAGAAATTTTACTTTCATCCAAACGATCGTTACTGCCACGATCTACATAAACCGGCGAGGAAGCATTTCGCTCCATGGCCTGCGCCGAGTAGGCCACACTGGTTTTTATCCAGGCGTTTTTCCACAACGGCGACCAGTTGGACGCACCGACGACGCCGGTTTTCGACTGATAATCAATATCAAAAAAATCTTTGTATGCCTTGATTTCTGCCGTATCTGTTTTGTGTTTAAAAATATTTTCGCTCAAACCGCCCATACCAAAAACCGACCAGCGCCCACCTTTCCGGCCATCCAGATTCAGGTGGAACGAAAAATCCTGAAAGTTGATCTGCTCGTCGCCAAAGGAAACGCCCAACTGACCGAGCAGTCCTACTGTCGAATAGCGATAATTGGCCAGATAAGCATTTTTGCCTTTTTTACCCATTGGTCCTTCTGCCGCCAGATCAAGACCAATCAAACCGGCCTGGGCCGTAAATTCATGCTGCCGGTTGTTGCCTCTTCGCAAATTCATGTCCATTATGCCCCCCAAAGCGTCGCCATAACCAGCGGGCATGGGGCCGGTGAGCAGGGAAGAATTGTCGAGCAGTTGCGCCGAGAACATCAACACACCGCCGCCCGCCGCCGAAAGCCGATCGTTGAAAGTGCCGGCGTTGGGCAAATGGTTGGGATTTACAATATCCACCCCTTCCACCCGCCAGCGAACGGAAGCCGGGCTGTTGCCGCGAATGCTGAGGTTATTGGTACCGTCGTCGGTTTGCGCCACACCGGGGTAAGCCGCCGCCAGTCGCGCAGGGTCAAAGAACATGGCCGGAAAACGCAGGGTCTGATCGCGGGTAAGCGGTATCTCCCCTAAAGGCAGCGGCGCTCGCCGACCGGGTTGTATGGCCCGGATCGTCACCGCTTCCAATTGGGCGGCGCTGCGGCGCAGGGCAATATCCAGCACCTGCTCTTTGCCGGCCCCGACATTAATTTCTACAATGGTCTGACGTTCAAACCCCTGCGCATTGATGGATAAGGAATAATAGCCGGCTCTTAGTTTTTCAAACACAAACTCGCCGTCGGGATTGGTAGCCAGCGACAGCGGCGACGCATCGCCACGGCTGTATTGTAACGCCACGGTAGCACCCACAATCGCTTCGCCGTTGTCGGCATCACGTACAAAACCACGCAGGGTTTGGGCACAAAAAGCGGCTGGATAAAGTGCAAGGGCAAAAAGGAGGAGAATGGCGAAGTTTGCTATCTTCATGGCGAAAAATGATTGGAGGGCAAATGTATACCATGATTTTTGTGATTTGCAGGATAAACAGGATGGATGTGCTTGATTTTTATGGATTTGCCCCCGGCTTTTTTTCGCAAATCACCTACGTTTGAGTATCGCCTGTGAAATATTTGATTTTGATGATTATGAAATCCTTTTTCCTGATTTTCAGTCTGTTTCTGACAGAAATGCTGCTAGCGCAAGACCGTCCGGTAGGCCGCGCATTTGCCACCCGCTCGGAAGTCATGGCGCGCAACGGCATCGCCTGTACCAGTCACCCCCTGGCGACCGCCGCTGCGCTTGATGTGTTGCGCAAAGGCGGCTCGGCGGTGGACGCCGCTATCGCTGCCAATGCCGTGCTGGGGGTGGTGGAACCGCATGTCAACGGCATCGGCGGCGATTTGTACGCGATTGTATATGAGGCAAAAACCGGAAAGTTGCACGGTTTGAACGGATCCGGGTGCTCGCCGCACAGCCTCCCGCTCGATACCTTCCGGCGGCGTGGACTGCGTTATATTCCGGCATTCGGCCCCCTGGCCGTATCGGTACCGGGATGTGTGGACGGCTGGTTTACGCTGCACGAAAAATTTGGTAAAAAGCCGATGACGGATCTCCTCTCGTACGCCATCGGGTATGCCCGCGAAGGATTTGCCGTGGCCGACGAAGCCAGTCATTCCTGGCAACGGGTGGAGGGTTTTTACGGGCAATTTCCCAATGTCCGGGCCATTTATTTGCCCAACGGCGCAGCGCCGAAACGCGGCGAGGTGTTCAAAAATCCTTTACTGGCCAATACCCTCGAAAAAATTGCCCTCGGCGGGCGCAACGCGTTTTATGAGGGAGAAATCGCCCGCACTATAGATGCCTTTATGCGCGCCAACGGCGGATTTCTTTCCTACCGCGACCTGGCCGAACACCGCTCGGAATGGGTGGAGCCGGTGTCGGTCAATTATCGCGGTTATGATGTGTGGGAATTGCCGCCCAACGGGCAAGGCATTGCTGCGCTGCAAATGTTGAATATCCTCGAAGGGTTTGATTTTTCGAAGATACCCTTTGGTTCGCCGGAACACGTACACTTGTTTGTAGAAGCTAAAAAATTAGCCTACGAAGACCGTGCGAGGTTTTACGCCGATCTGGCGTACATGCAGCCCGGCATAGTAAATCGTTTGCTTTCAAAAGAATATGCTGAAAAGCGGCGCGCGCTCATCCATCCCCGCCGTGCTGCTCAAACCGTAGAAGCCGGCAACCCGAATTTAAAAGACGGCGATACCATTTATCTCACCGTAGCCGACGGCGAAGGCAACATGGTATCGCTCATCCAGTCGAATTACCGCGGGTTCGGTTCGGGCATGGCGCCCGACGGACTGGGATTTATGTTGCAAAATCGCGGGCAACTGTTTACGCTTGAGCCGGGGCAAGCCAATAGTTATGCTCCCAACAAGCGTCCGTTTCACACCATTATTCCTGCATTCGTGACCAAAGACGGGAAACCCTGGCTGTCGTTTGGCGTCATGGGCGGCTCCTTCCAGCCGTTGGGTCATGTGGAAATTCTGATGAACATGATTGATTTCGGCATGAATGCCCAGGAGGCGGGCGATGCGCCGCGCATAGACCACCAGGGCAGTAGCGAGCCAACCGGCGAACAGATCAGGGACGGCGGCACCATTACAATGGAAAACGGTATTTCCTATGAAACTATCCGGGCCCTCCTGCAAATGGGGCATCGGGTGGGCTGGGCAGCGCCCGGCGCTTATGGCGGCTATCAGGCCATTCGTTTCGATGCCGTCAACCAGGTTTATTTCGGCGCCTCCGACGCGCGGAAGGACGGCCATGCGGGCGGGTTTTAGGGTCACATCTCCGCTTTTAGTCGCGGTGGTTTTCTTTGGCCCGGGATTAAACAAACGCCCCCGGAGTCCTGTACCCCGGAGGCGTTTGTTAATGCCGGGCGCTATTCCACCTTATATTTTTCATGAAAAACTCCCTGAAACTGCAAATGCTCGGGCAACCCCAGGTCTTCTTCCCAGTCATTTTTGGATGTGCGGCAAAACGCAACTTTGAACCTTCCTTTTACAATCTGTTGCGCCGTATCCAGATATTCCACATGGATAAAACCGTTGACCGATTCTTCTAATTGGTAGGTATAACCGATAAGATCTTCGTCAACGATTTGCCAAAAACCAGCCTTGGCTTTGCCTTCAATTGTCTGCTGATTTAAAGTATAAAGGCTATAATTGCCGGCATTTAGTAGTAAACGGTCAAAACCAAAGCCATTTAATATAGTCGTCAAATTTTGGTGAAAACCATAACCGATCAAGTCGTA
This sequence comes from Saprospiraceae bacterium, assembly GCA_033762055.1. Lineage (GTDB taxonomy): Bacteria > Bacteroidota > Bacteroidia > Chitinophagales > Saprospiraceae > M3007. The sequence continues at coordinate 7,475 of JANRLZ010000201.1, read as the reverse complement.
AACAGCCACGTATGTGAAGATCGGCTTGTAATCTACAGTTTCACCATTCAAAAAAACGACGGTTTCTCCCAACTGTACAGAATCCGGTAAATTGACTTCGATCCAGGGTGGGGCGGTCGTGCATTTGTCTTCTTTTTTGCAGGCCGCCGTAGTCAGCAGCAACAGGAGCAGTAAAACAGGGAGATGTTTCATTGTTTGATGATTTTGAAATATCAGACGTTTCAGGCGATCTTGACCAATCAAGTCATCAAAACCACCTGAAACACCGTCAAATTAAGGAGTCTGTAAAACGCCTCCGGGGCCGTGTACCCCGAAGGCATTTGTTAATGCCGGGCGCTATTCCACCTTATATTTTTCGTGAAAAACTCCCTGAAACTGCAAATGCTCGGGCAAACCCAAATCTTCTTCCCAGTCATTTTTAGATGTGCGGCAAAAAGCAACTTTGAACCTTCCTTTGACAATCTGTTGCGCTGTATCCAGATATTCCACATGGATAAAACCGTTGACCGATTCTTCAAGTTGGTAGGAATAGCCTCTGATATCTTCGTCAACAACTTGTGAAAAACCTGATACTGCTTTGCCTTCCACGGTTTCATTTTGGTTGGGCTGTAATTGAAAGTTTCCTGTCTCTAATGGCAGCCTACTAAAACCAAAACTATTAACAATATCTCCGGCAACCTCTTCAAAACCACAACCCATCAGTTGATATACTTGTATGTAAGCAAAATTGGGTTTGTAATCTGCTACTTCACCATTCAAATACATAATCGTTTCTCCCAACTGTACAGAATCCGGCAAATTGACTTCAATCCAGGGTGGGGCGGTCGTGCATTTGTCTTCTTTTTTACAGGCTGCCGTAGTCAGCAGCAACAGGAGCAGTAAAACAGGGAGGTGTTTCATTGTTTGATGATTTTGAAGTTTTCGATGCCCTGTGTATCTTCGATGCGCAGGAAATAAATGCCGGGAACAAGATTCCGCAAGTCCCAGTGGAACTCCGGAGTCGTTTCTTTGCAAACCTGTTGCTCAAGGACACGGCCATTGGCGTCCATAACAGAAAGTCGGGCGCCGCTTGTTACTTCTCCGATGCGGAGTATATCGGCGAAGGGGTTGGGCTGCACTTTCCCTGTAATCGAGCCGGTATCTTCCCTGTTCTTGCCTTTTCCGGTTCGGCATAATACTTTTTCCACCTTCTGTATGTCTGTCCCGCTATGACCATTTACGTCCGTTAGGGTTACTCTGACAAAAAACGGGGAAGACAAGTCATTAATGTCCGTTACTGTACACTGATTGGTGTTACAAGAGAGCAACGTCCAGGGAGCAAGGCCTGTTTCGCTGACACTCCAGGAATAAGTAATGGGGGCAGTAAAGAACTGCGAACTATATGAAACGGAATAGGGCTGTTCATCATCGCCGTCGCACACCCAATTTGGCCCGGTCAGATATACCCAATTGTCGTAATAGGGGTAAATCGGCGTAGCCGGATCACCCCGGAAACAGGCAACATTATCTGCCCTGCTTTTCAGGATTGCAACGTTGTTATTATCGGCGTCTCCGGTAGCAAAGCCCATGAACGTACTCTCCGGATTCGACCATCTACCAGTCCGCGCGCCGGCACAGGTTTGTTGCATCATTATCGTCCTGAATCCGGAAGTGCCGATGGGAAAACCATGATGATTAGTGGCATTGTCGCAGTTACTTACACTACAAACGGTACAGCGTTGATGTCGCGCCCCAATGATATGGCCTATTTCGTGTGATGCGGTAAAAGAGGTAGCCGCAAAACTGATTACTGCAATCCCGTAGGCATTTGCATTTGAAGCAGTTTGATAGCCAACTCCGACTATCGTGCCGTAAGCCGGGCGGGTAAATAAAATAACAACGTCGGCTTTGCTGTAGTCTCTGGCGTCTTGAGCATCAGAATTGTCAGTTAACCTATCAAGGTCGCCAAAAATATCATTCGTTGTTTCATCAAAACCATTCAAAGGCCCCACATTAGCCAGAGAAAACGAAATATCGCTGTTTGTCAATCCACTTGCTGCGGTGGTGGCGTTTAATTCGTCAATGACTGCCGGGGCTACAACAAAAGGATCAAATCCGGAGTTCAGGGAGGCGCTGGTGTAGAGAAAAAGTACCCTGATTACGTTGCCGTCGCAATCGCTTCGGTCTTCCACTACGCTGTCTTCTTCCTCGTCTTCTACAGCCGGCGTGCCGCATTCATTGGGGTTTGCAAAAATGTCTTCGTGATACTTGACCAGTACATATCGCGTGTCGGACAACTTCTGGATACCATAATAAATATCCAGGCCGGGTAATGATATATTACCAAAATACCCCGCATTTACTTTACCCAGCCTGATTTGTTCTCCGGAAGTATTGGCGCCACTCCAGTAATATTCGCCGTTGGGTAGGGAAAAAACATAGTCCGCCGTAAACGATTTCACTCCGGAAACGCCGGGAAGCGATGTGGCAAGCGTGGTTCCAGAAACGCAGGATGCTAATGAATTGACATTAATGTGCCAATAAGTCAGGGTCATCGGATTATTCTGAATCAGGGTGAGTTTTGCGCTTTCCTCCGTGGTAAGCGTAACCGAAGATGGATCCAGTACCTGAATAATCGAATTAGTGCTTTGTGCGCCGGTTTTTGCGAAAGAAAAGAAAACAAGCAAAAATGCGGCAATCATTGACTCAAAACCACGTACATCAATGGAAGATGGGGCTATGCCCCCCCCCCGCGAGGCAAGTACGTGAATTTTGAAGACTTCTTTGAAGGAGGGCGCTTAGCCCTGTAAAAATGTGCTTTTTCATTTTTAATAAAAATTTTGGGGAATAAAATTAGATAGGCCTATCGCAGGCAATCCTGCCTGCCAAACAAAGGTACTTTTTCTTTTTCAAAAAAGCAAGGGGCATCCCGCTCACATCTCCGCCCACATCCGGATCAAATTGCTGTACACCTGCAAGAGCATCAGGTTTTCGGGGGCTTGCGGATTTTGTTTCTCCAGGCTGCCCTGCACGGTTTTCAGGTGCTGCAACATCTCGCGCTGCTGAGGGTTGCGTATGGCGCATTGCATCCAGGTGACCGCCGCCAGGCGGACGCCGGAGGTGACGGGCAGCACCCCGTGAACCTGTGTGGTGGGGTAAATGATCGCGTCGCCGCGCTCGAGTTTATAGCGTTCCTCGGTACCTGCCTGGGTATGTACGGCCAGTTCCCCGCCTTTGTACGAGGCCGGATCCGACAGAAAGATCGTCATACCCACGTCGGTACGGATGGCGCCCACTTGCGGGTCGCCCATGATCGGGCTGTCCACATGCATCCCGTAGTGCATGCCGGGTTCGTATTTGCTGATGATGGGCGGCAGGATGCGGGTAGGCAGGAGGGCCGACTGGATCAGCACGTTTTGCGAAACGGCTCTCAGGATGACGGCGTCGAGTTGTTGTTTTTCCGCACTGCCGTTTTTGGGGATTTGCAGGTTGCGTTTCACTAATTTGGCCGCATCGGTGGCGGTGGCGGCGCCGTCTTCAAAATTAGCCGCTGCCAGCAGGCGTTCGATGAGGTTCAGTTCGATGGGTTGAAGCAACCCGCGCACCACGATGTATTGAGAGGGAATCTGATTCATATTGGGCGTCAACCTTTTCTACAACGAATCCCCACCTCGCGTTCGAAGCGCATGGCGACGGCGTCTTTCAGGTTGGGGTTGGGAAAGCAAAAGAAGTTTTCCAATTTGTCGGCATGTTGTTCGCCAATGCCGTCGAGGTTGCTGATCAGGTTATAATTGCAATACAACGTGTGCAGATTGGTCAGTTTTTCGAGAGGCTTGAGGGAGCTGATCTGGTTGACGTTGCAGTAGAATTCCTGCAGTTGGGTCAGGTTTTCGATGCCTTCCAGCGAAGTAAGTTCGTTGTTATAGACAAAAAACGAGCGTAATTTTTCAAATTTCGCGGCATCGCGCAGATCCTTGATGCGGTGGAAAGTTACGACAGCTACCTCCAGATTGGGCAAACCGAGTAGGCCCGTCATATCATCGAGTTCGAAACTCATGTTCGGATAGGGTGCACGGGGGCCGGCGAAGCGGTGGTTGGCGGAGTTGAATACATTGAGCAACAATTCATCGCCGAGCGGCTCGGTGCTGCTGCGGCGCAGCGCAACTTCGTTGAAGGCCTGTTTCCAGGGATCACTCAGGTTGTCCCACCAGGCGTGGGCGAGGGTCATTTGGGCTTCAGTGCGGAGGGAAGGAGCAGGAGAGTCCATCATCTAAAAAGGAAGAAAGGTATACTGGAATAAGGGTGATGCTGATGCTTCGAAGCAGTTTCGTAAAATGCCGTATAAAAATGGGCCGGCGAGAGAAGGACGCCCGCCGGCCGTTTTCAAAACATATTAGCTGCGAGAAGGGAAAATGCCTTGTACGCAGATCACAAAGTTCAAGCCCAGATAAGGCTGCATGATATTGACCGGTGCGCTGTTGCCGGCAATTCCGGTCGGATCAGCGCTTACGCCGGCCAACTGACCGTCGCCCCCCGGGCCGTAAATGGTCGCGCCGGCGAGAATACTGCCCGGACCTTCATCTGTATTGGGAGCCGCCGTGGTAGCCGTCAGGCCACCGCTGATCGGATGCGAGTGATAAGGCAGATTGGCATTGGTCAAAGTCACCGTTGGAGTGCCGGCTTTTTGGCCGAGTACAAAAGACGAGCGCCCGATGCCGGAGCCTGACCCGATAGCCGCGCGTCCCTGCAAATCTGGCAGTGCAAAGGTCGTAGTGCCATTGCCGCCAAAAGTGGTACCCAGCAATGCAAACAAGGCCTGGTTTTGGGCGATAGATAAAATTTGCCCGTTGCAGTACGCCCAGTATCTGGGTGCAAAATTGCCTGCAAAAAGCATGATGGTTGCCATTGTTCCTTCCATGATTGGTAGATTTTTTTTGATTGAATAAAGTGAAGCATTCTACGAGCGCGATGGATAAACTCCATACATGCAAATCACATAACTGATGCACTCGTAGGGTTGAATGATGGAGAAAGGCAATGAATTTCCCTGTGGTTGTACCGCTGCGCTGAACCCTGCGTAGTTGACTGCCGGGCCGGTTCCAGCCGTTGCGTAAATGTCATTGTAAGGAGTTGCCAGTATGCTGCCGTTTGCTTCTTCTTTTCCGGCATTGCTGTTGCTGACATTGATGTGTACTGCACCGGGTGTGTGGGTGTGTGCCGGCAATTGGGATACCAGCAGCGTAGTTGATTCTGCATCTGCCGTCTGCCCCAATGCATAATTGGATAAACCACGGCCCTGACCGGCGCCAACAGGCACCCGTCCTTGCAGATCGGGAAGTGCGAATGTTACCCTGCCGTCGCCGCCATACGTCGTGCCCAGCAGCGAAAAAAGGGCGGTGTTTTGAGCGATCGGGAGTATTTGTCCACTGCAATAAGCCCAGTTTCTGGGAGCAAAGTTGCCCGCGAACATCATTATGGTTGCAATTGTGCCTTCCATATTAATCGTTGTTTTTTATGATGAATGATTGAGCGGGTTTAGCTCCGCGAGGGATAAATGCCATACAGACAAATCACGTAATTGATCGCCTGATAAGACTGGACGATATTGAAAGGCTGGTTGCTCCCGGTACTGCCGAGTGTCAGGTTCACCCCGCCCAAATTGGTGTTTACCGCAGCCGGAGCCAGGTAAATATTTTGTGAGGCGGTGCCCAGGTTTTGAGCCGGAGAAGCGCCGTTTGCATTGTTTGAGGTCGTCGTCATTTTAGCCGACATAACATGCACGTGCGTCGGCATTTCACTTTGTGTGAGGGTATGGGTTTCTGTTCCCGCTGCCTGCCCCAGCGCTACCGAAGGCAATCCTGCACCGTTGCCGGCGCCGATCGGAATCCGGCTTCGCAAATCAGGTAATGCAAACGTTTGAATACCGTCGCCGCCATAAGTCGTCCCGATCAGCGAATAGAGAGCCTCATTTTCACTGATGGACTGCAGCGAGCCGTCGCAGAACGCCCAGTTGGTCGGGGCAAAATTGCCTGCGAACATCATAATGGTCGCCATTGTACCTTCCATATGATAAAGATTGTTTAAAAGATGACGAGTGTTGTGTTGACAATCGGCAGGGTCAAAAAAGAGGGTGGCGATATTACATCGTTCCACCCCTTTAATATGTTTCCTTCCTACCATTATATCATGGAGAACAGGTTTTTTCTGCGAATGCCGGGAATGGGCTGATTTTCAATGTTTTAAAATATTTGCTCATATTTTAAAAACGGAAAATTCCACTTTAATTATTAAATCAGCATTAAAAAATCAAACTTTTTTTTGACTTAAGCAGAAAAACCCAAATTTCATTCATTTTTTGGCAGACAAACCGGCTGTATTGGTCATATTGCTTGGACTTTGCAACGACCAGGCAAAATCAAGTTGCACCTGCCCCAGGAAAATCGGATCGTTCAGACTGATGTACTGATCGGCGGTGTAAGGCGAACCGGGGAAAGCCGCCAGTGCATGACAACTCATACAGTTGGACTGCACCCCCCATTTTATGGCCGGACTGAGTTTGTTCGGGAAAGCGTTGGGAGGTGTGCCATTGATGGCGCCGAGACCCGGCTCCAGATAAGGGTTGTAACCAATGACGGGTGTTACGCCCTTGTTGGTGCCACCCGTAATCGGCTGGTTGGGCCTTACCATCGCATAAGCCGTGGAAACGGCATAATGGCTGGCTGCGCCCTGCAACTGCGAGGGACGAAGACCGGCTGCCACTTTATTGCTCGGGAACAAAGGATTGGCCGGATCGGGCGTCCAGAAATAGGTTTGCCAGGTCCAGTTCGATATTTCCTTCGTCGTTACGTGCATGGCCACCAGCAAAGCCAGGTCGCCGGCAACTGCTGTATCGCCTTCTGTAGATTGCTGTTCGTTGAGATAGGCCGCTGCCAGACTGTCGAGTTTGAAATAGATAAAATCGCTCAGGTTGCAGGTGGCGGCGCTGATTTGAGCCGGCGTCGGGTTGGAGCCGGTGGCAGGCACCAGCACTTTACCGGCCGGCTGCCCGTTTTTCACATCCACATACACGTAGTCTGGCCAATCATTCAGCGGATAGTCTTTGGCCGGACTCGGTGCACCCGTCCAAACCGGTATCTGGATCAGGTTGTCGGTCACTTTACCTACAAAGTAGGTTGGTTTGGTCGTAATGGCTGTGCGGGGAAAAGCCGGAATGCTGCTGATGGCGCCGGGTTTAATTTTCGGTACGATCACCGCAGAATCAAGCAATTTGTATTTGGTAGCATGACAGGCGGCAGAGGGGTCGTAAGCTACCGTGACCCAAAATCCGGGGGTTTCATCTACCTGTCCGTTCATGCTCGCCTGTCCGGTGAACAACGCTTTGGCATGATTGATTTGCCGGGGTTTTTCCAAACGAGGCGCCCCTTTTTGCGTCGGGCAATCGGTAATGCCTTGTTGAGTCAGACTCCGGATTTCAGAAATACCCAGCCAGGTTTCGT
>JANRLZ010000200.1:0-11708 GCA_033762055.1 Saprospiraceae bacterium | reverse complement strand
ATTCTGATCAATACCGCCCGCGGCGGGGTGATAGACGAAGCCGCATTGCTCGCGGCGCTGGATGCAGGAAAGATTGCCGGTGCAGGCCTCGATGTTTTTGAAAACGAGCCGACCCCGCAGGCTGCCCTGTTGCGCCATCCGAAAGTGTCGTGCAGCCCGCACATTGGCGCCAGCACCATGGAAGCCCAGGCGTACATCGGTATGGAACTCGCCGATAAAATCATCGGCTTTTTTGGCGACGACAAGTAGGGAGTTTTAACCCGTTACGATAGCGCCATTGACCATGATTTCCAGGTGTCGAATCCGGGAAGTGGTTGGGTCGAAGAGTTGGTTGCCATCGGCAGAAACGCCTTCTGCGATGGCAATTTCCCAGTCTTCATTGATGTTGGCGACCGCACTGTACACTTTGCCGTCTGTCACATGCATACCTGCAATGGTTTGACGGCCAATAAGTTGCCCTTGCAAACTAAAGGTAGCCAGCACGTATTCATAATTCAACAATTCGGCTTTCCACCATACAACGGCATAGAACTGCTCGGTTCCTTCCAGCGAGAAACAAGGAACGTACTCGGTAAACTCGTCGGTTTCGTTTCCATTTTCAATCGGCAGAATAATTTGCTCGATCATGGTTGCCGAAAGCGGTTCATTTTCGGCGCTGAAAGTATGGTGTGTGTCTTCGCCCAACGTGACCGGCATGGCGACAGGAGGAAATTTGGCGAGAAAATCCTGAAAAGCGGGAGGCATGTTTTTTTGTTGAATGGTGGAAAGGGACGTTCTTTAGTATCCGTTTTGTTCCACAAAATGGTTAAAGTCGGCAAGTTGTTCGCCTTTTAGCACCCTCGGAATTTTTGCTTGTCCGTTGAGTTTGCCGCGCTGCCCCAGCCAGTTGAGGAAAATGGAGTTGGGCAGCATTTTGGCGCGTACTTCACGCAGGGCGTAACGCCGCTCTACGGCATAGTCGTCGTTGAGGCGGCAAAGTTCTTCGTCGAGGGCATTAACCAGCGTTTCGGGACTGATGGATTGGTTTTCTGCAGAAATATACCATTGATGCGTCCAAAAAGTACCTTCGCGCAGGCCAGTCACCGTGAATTCGCCGATGCCCGCCCGCAACCGCTCATCTACGGCTCGTACCGCATCGCAGAGATTGTCAATGGAAACGTGCTCGCCACAACCCGACAGGTATTGTTTGGTGCGACCGGTGATGCGCAATTCCGCTTTTTCGGTATCGGTAAATTGCACGGTATCGCCCAGCAGGTAACGCCAGGCGCCGGCGACCGTGCTGAGCAGGATGGCATAATGTTTACCGGTTTCTACTTCCGATAAATTCAAACTGCGCGGCTGACTGCGCATTTCTCCATTTTCATCAAAATTTTCGTCGTCGAAAGGCACGAATTCGAAATAAATCCCGCAATCGTTGAGCAACTTCATCGGGCGGTGATCGGGACGCTCCTGATAGGCCAGGAAACCTTCGGAAGCGCCATAGCTGTCCATGTATAAAATCGGCTTTCCAAACAGGGGTTCCAGCGTGGGCTTGTAAGGCTCGATGGGTACACCGCCATGGATAAACACATTGAAATAGGGCCAAATCTCGTTGATATGCGCCAGTTTGTATTTGTCCACAATTTTTTCCAGAATCAGTTGCAGCCACATGGGGTTGCTCACCGAGAAACCGATATCCCACTGTGTTGCTTCTTCAGCGATGCGTTCGATGCGTTCGCCCCATTCCGGCAAATCGGTGATATGACGACCGGGCCGGTACGAACGCTCCATAATACGCGGGCGATTCATGCCCATGATGCCGGATAAATCGCCTTCCCAGTGATAACCCACTCTTTTTTGCTGGGTGCATGAGCCGACCATCAGCATTTGTTTGGTCCAGTGTTCGGGCGCCAGGCCATAATGTTTGGCCATGTCGAAAAAAAGCCGTCGCGATCCGCGTTTCATGGCGCGCAACATATCCTCGGTAAGCGGAATATACTTGGTCGAACTCTGACTGGTGCCGCTGGAAAGGGCAAAATAGGGGACTATGCCTGGCCAGCAGACATCCGGCTCATCGTCAAGATGCGCCCTCGACCACCAGCGATCGTAGAGGGTCTGGTATTCCATGGCCGGCACGGCCTGTTTAAAGGCGTGTTGAACATCCTCAGCATCCAGAATGCCCTGAAAATCATACTCTTGCCCAAATTCAGTATGCCGCGCATCGCGCAGTAGTTCGCGGAGTTGTTGTTCCTGGAGTTGAACAGGAGAAAGGCGTGGCTGGCCTACGAGTGCGCCGATTTTGGCGCTTTGCTGAATGATGGTGCCGATAATAAATGACATGAACCCAATGGATTGTTGGTCGAACACGTTTTCAGGGCGCGCAAAGGTAGGCAGGCGGGCAGGTTTTTCGATAAAAAAATCCCCGATGTACCTCATTACAGATACACCGGGGAATAAAAAATTGGTTGATCAACTTATTCTACCGGGGGCGGCGGGTTTTTGCGCTCATACAGATAAGCGCCCAACAAGCCTGCGCCACCAAAAATGGCGATCAGCGCAAAAAATATGCCCGTGCTGCTGTCTTCACCCAAATTCAGCATTCGGGTAATAACAATAGCCAGCAAAAGTCCCAGTCCGGCGCCAATAGCCAGCAGTCCGTTTTTCAGGGTTTGCGAGGGATTGGCCTGATGGCGGCGATTTTTTTTGTCGGCCGGGTTAAGACCTTTTTCGATCATGGCCATATTTTCCTTGTTTTCGAGGTACCGCAGGGCAACGATCATCAAAAAGGCGCCCAGGGTGATGGTGATGGGGATAAACAGTGCAACTATTCCTTCGTGCATGGTGACAAGTTTTTTTTGTGAAAAGTGGTTTTCGTTTCCAATAACCACTCTGACAGCAGGTTTTTGAATGAGGTTACAGGAGGGGGAGAAAAAATTATCTTCCTCCTTCTTTCCACCATCCCGGCTCCAGGACTCCCCAGCCAAACAAGGCAAAATCGTATTTAACCGGATCATCCGGGTCGAATTCGCGCAGACACCGGGTGAGTTCGAGGACGGCCTGCCAGTCGCTTTGTTTTCTGTGCAGCAATCCCAGACGGCGCGCCACCCGATCTACATGCACATCAAGTGGTATTAACAATTGACCCGGACGGATATTTTGCCATACCCCGAAATCAACGCCACGATGGTCGCGCCGCACCATCCAGCGGAGAAACATGTTGATTCTTTTGCAGGTACTGCCCCTTTCAGGCGTAGCCACGTGTTTTCGCGTGCGATCGGGGGCATCGGGATGATTGAAAAAATCGCGGTGAAAACCTGCAAGGGCGTTTTCTACGGTAATGTCTTTCGATCCAAGATGCCTTGAAAAGGCGGTTTCGAGAGAATGGTTGCGGCGGTAGTATTCCTGGAAAAAATGTAAAAACCACAGGGTATCCAGGGCCTGAAAGGTGCGGTGTTTGAATGACTCGAATCGGGCGCGGTCTTTTTCTTCGTGGTGCAGGATAAAATCGTAAGGCGCGTTGTCCATTAATTCGGCCAGGCGGTTGGCACTTTGAATGATGGTTTTCCGCTGCCCCCAGGCCAGGGTGGCCGTCCAGAATCCCATGATTTCGCGGTCCTGCAAACGGTCGAACCGGTGCGGAATGGATATTGGATCGGATGCAATAAACAGCGGTGTATTAAAGCGTTGAACCGCTGCATCGAGACGTTTTTGGAGAGAAATCATATTTTTTCCTCGATATGCAGCAAAAGTCGTTGGCGTCGCCGTTCTATTTTTTGCGTCATTTCGCGAAAAAACCACTCCCGGTTTTTATCGGCTGCGTGCGTCAACGAGGTGGATTTTCGAATAATTCCTTCAAACCAGTCTTCCGTAAAATCACAAAGACGATCGTCGGTGCTTTTTAAAAAATTGGGGGTGCAATAGGCGGTATAAGCCACTCGCCCGAGATCCGATTTGATCAAAGCCGCAATGTTGGCATACACCATTTCATTGTAATACAAATTGAATACCGCCTGTCCCGTTTCTGCCACAGGTTCATTCAGGTTGAATTTAACCCCTGCGATGGCCATGGAGCGCATGTGCTGGGTCCATTCCTGCAAACGGTCCAGCAGGATGAGCGAATCCTTTGGATCGGCAAAACCGTCGGCATACACATGATATTCAATCTGTGCCAGGGTATTATCCATGATTTGCGCCGTCCACAATTCCGTACTGGGCAATGTGAGATAGTGCTGAAGCGTCGTCTGACTTTCTCGAATCAGCGGCTGGTCTATTAGATCAAAAGAAAATTTCCGCTCGCGAAGCCATTCCAGGTTCCAGGTAGTACGCCCCCAGAGATACATTTTAAAGGCGATCAGTTCGGGAAACAGGTTGTAGGTAAATACCGGTAATTCGGCCGAAGCGTAAAAAAGATGCGCGTTCGGCATTTTATGGATTCTTTCAAAATCGGTGTTCAAACCGACCAGATAATCCATAAAACGAGTAATTTTTCGGGAAATGGCGTTGAACTCAAAGACAATGTTGTCGCTTCTTTTTTTTGATAAATCATCCAGAGAAATATGGTAGAAGTTGGACAACAACTCCATTTCCTGCGGTGTCAGGGGCGTGTCTCCGCGCAAGCGGCGATAAACCGGATCTTTTGCGAGGTTAAGCAAACCCGCCAGCTCATCCACCGCATCGGAGCGACGATGATAACGACTTAAAATCTGTTCAAAAAGAAGGTCTTGTAGCGATAACTTGAACATAGGCGGCTGCGAAAATAACCGTCTTGCAGCAATCTTGCCGACCGCATTTTTTTTCGCTCAAGATATCGGGGCTTCTTCCGCTGCTAATGTCGCCCTTAGTCCACCCAGTCGGCCACAAAAACATTGGTGTCGCGGGTGCCTCCGTTGTTGCGGTTGCTGCAGAATGCGATTTTTTTGCCGTCGGGCGAAAACATGGGAAACGAGTTAAAGATGCTTTCAGAAGTAATTTGCTCCAGGCCGCTGCCGTCGAGGTTGATCATGTACAGCTGGAAATCGTACCCTCTTTTCGAGTGATGGTTGCTGCTGAAGATGATTTTTTGGCCGGAAGGGTGGAAAAAAGGCGCCCAGTTGGCCTTGCCCAAATGGGTGATCTGGCGCAAATCGGTGCCGTCGGCGTTGCAGACAAATATTTCCATATTGGTGGGCGCCACCAGGTGTTGAGCCAGGTAATCGCGGTACTCCCTGATCTCTTCGGCGGTTTTGGGGCGGCTGGCACGGAACACGATTTTCGAGCCGTCGGGACTAAAAAATGCGCCGCCATCGTAGCCCAGGTCGAAAGTGATCTGTTTTTGATTGCTGCCGTCCACATTCATCGTCCACAATTCAAGGTCGCCTGAACGATCGCTGGTAAACAGGATTTTATCGCCTTTCGGACTGAGTACCGCCTCCGCATCGTAGCCTGGCGCATCGGTAAGTTGTCGGGTAATGTTGCCTTTCAGATCGGCAATGTAAATATCGTAGGTTTCGAAAATGGGCCAGAGGTATTTGCCGCCGGCGCGCAGATCAGGCATGTGCGGGCAGGATTCGCCGCCCTCGTGGGTACTGGCATAGAGAATGTGTTTCCCGTCGGGCATGAAATAGGAACAGGTGGTACGACCTTTGAGCGTACTGATGGTTTTCGGGCGATAGGTGCTGTCGCCTGCTGCTTTTTTTACGTCCATGCTGAAAATCTGGTCGCATTCCAGTCCCCATTTTTTGTTGTTGCTTTGGAAAGTCAGGCGTTTGGAGTCAGGGCTCCAGTACGCCTCGGCGTTATCGCCGCCGAAGGTGAGCTGGCGGATGTTTTTCAAATGTTTTTCCGGCATCGGGGTGGCCTGGGCAGGGGCGGGTTGTTGGGCAATAAGGGGAAGCGTGAAGAGGAGAAAGAAAGGGAGAATGAGGAGACTGCGCATAGATGTTGAAAAATTTGGGCGCAAGATTACGGCGACCTGCAGCGAAAGCCGTCAGTTTTGGGTCAAATTCAAAGTGTCTTTGAGCGAATAAGGCCATCTATCCATTCCGTTTCCAGCACGTCGCCGGTTTGAACCTCAAGTGCGCCGGTGATAGCCCGACCATTTTTACGGGTTATGCTGAATCCTCTTTTCAGTACATTTTCCGGGTGCAGGCTTTGACAAACGGCCTCCATTTTTTCCAGTGCCGAGTATTGTTCGCGAAGGATTTGTTTTGCCAATGCCGGCAGGCGTTCTTCGAGCAGCATCAACTTTTGTTCGGCGTTCATCCGGCATTCGCGGGCGGCAAAGTGCAGGCTGGTTTCCGCACGCTCCAGTTCGAGCGTATGCGCAGCGATGAGCAGCCGGGCATAGTGTTCCAGTTCCTCGGCGGCTTCGAGGATTTGTCCTTCAAACAGCAGGTTGTGTTGCACGATAAATTCAGCGACCGCCGTCGGGGTTTTCAGGGTGGTATGCGCGATCAGGTCGAGTACGGTTTCGTCTATCTCATGCCCGATGCCCACGATCAGCGGGAGCGGCATTTGCGCCGCCGTTTGACAGAGCGGCAGCGCGTCGAAAGCCGTCAGGTCGAGTTTGGCGCCGCCGCCGCGCACCACCACGATACAGTCGAAATCCTGTGCCAGTCGGCCAATCCGTTCAAAAGCCGTCGCTACCTCCGTTTCAGCGTTTTTTCCTTGCACCGCCGTAGCAAACAACTGAATGGAAAAAGCATAGCCATAGGCATTGTGTTCCAGTTGTGTCCGGAAATCCTGCCAGCCGGCGGCGGTTTCCGAACTTATCACGGCGATTCTTTGCAATACAGCGGGCAGGGTAAGCGCACGATTCCGGTCGAACAATCCCTGTTGACGCAGGGTCTGAATGGTTTGTTTGCGCTGGAGTTCGAGTTGGCCCAGTGCAAAAGCAGGATCCACGTCGGTAATGTGGAGTTTCAGTCCGTAGCGTTCGTGAAATTCCGGTCGCACCTGCAGTCGCAGTTCGAGGCCGGTTCGCAACAGGGGCAACAAGCCAAAGGGGAAGCGGGTATTGATTTGCCTGAATTCCATCGCCCAGAGGGCTGCCTGGGCCTGGGCCAGGATATCGCCTGATTCGCTTTTTTGCACCAGATCGAGGTAACGATGTCCCCTCGATTCGCCGATGGAAGCGATCTCGGCCACGATCCAGATTGGTTGCTGGAAGTTCAGCGCCATCACCCGCCGGATGTGTTCGTTGAGTTCGAAAAGGGTGTGCGTATGCATGGGGGTGATTTAGCAGTTGGTAAAAGTAGGGTTATTTCTCTATCTCGCAGAATAGCGGGGTTGACACATATTACTTTTTTTGACTAAAAGTGGCATTTGAGAGATTTGTTAGGACAGAAATCAGAAATTGCAAGTAACTTAATGCACTATTTCACCATAACCAACCTGTTTAACATGAAAAACTATCTGCTTTTTGCTTTTTGCCTTACGCTGACAAGGCTATTTGCCCAGCCTGCTCAAACTTTTTTGGGCGGAAATGGCCACGACATTTTTCAAAAAATGGTTCAATCTCCGGACGGTCATTTTTTTGTGGTCGGCTCGCAAGAAGGAAGCGACGAAGTTTCCAGGATTTGGCTCCTGAAAATTGGAGCGGGCGGGCAAGTGATCTGGGAAAAAACGTATAATTCCAACAATACCGGTTATCCTGAATTTGGAATAAACCTCAGCATTATGCCTGATGGGAGCATGATTATCACAGGTCAGCAAATTAGCAATGAAATTTTCAGCTACCTAAAAGCCATTGTCCTGAAGACGGATGCCCAAGGGAACCAGATATGGAAGCGTACTTATGAGGAGGCAACTGCGTTGTTTGATGCTGCGCCATCCGGCAATAATTATCTTTTGGTCGGCTGGCTGGATCATACCGGCTCTGGTGATGGCGGCCAACTAATGATGGTTAATAGTGCCGGTGTCTTACAATGGAAAAAGCCGGTGGACTTACTCAATCAGACCAAGGTGCGGCGGATTTTTCCGACTACTGATGGCAATTTTATATTAGCGGGACGCACCAATGTGATCGGAGCCGGGTTTCAGGGCGTATTTGTACAGAAAATCGAGGCTGATGGGGATGTATTGTGGGAGGAAAAAGTGGATGTAGCCTGGAGAGAAGATTATCAAAACCCCAATTTTGATGATATTTTCGATCAATCACTGGGTGCGCAACAACTTACGGATGGAAGCATCCTTTTATGCAATCCTTATGGATACAATTCGGATGCATCATTGATCCACTTTTCCTCAGCAGGCGATCTACTTGAGATTAAAATCTATGGCAATGAATCAATCAACGAATATCCATTTTTCATGCAGGTTTTGTCTGACGGGAATATTTTGATGACGGGAGTTGCTCGGAAGAATGAGTTTCCTTATAGTTATCAGGGTTTTGCGTCACTCATAGCCCCCGGTGGCTTGGAAATCTGGCGCCAATATTATGGCGCCGGTAGTAGCGATGATCAACTATTTGGGGGCGGTATGTTATCTGATGGCCAGTTTTTACTAGCCGGACGCTCCAATCTGCCGGCTGGTGGAGGTGAAGCTGCCCACGATGGCTGGCTGATACGTGTCGAATCGGATGGCAATGCTTTGCCTTGGCGTATTCAGGGAAAAATAATCGTTGATCTCAATAACAATTGCCAAGAAGACCCGGGCGAACCGCCCGCGCGCGATTGGTTTATTGAAGTGTTTGATACCCTGTCGCGAACGATGCTTACAGATAGTGAAGGCCGTTTTTTTTTAAGAACGGGGGATGGGGTCAGCACTGTGACAGCGATGGCTCCCGCAGCACAGTCAACGTACTGGACATTTTGTCAAAACAACGTGACGATACAAAATGACGCAGCCAACCCGGTGGCAGAAATTACTTTTTTAGTTCAACCAAGCGATGGCGGGTGCCCTCACCCGGAAGTCAGTATCACCCAACCCGATTTAGTTCGCTGCCGGGAAAGTCGTTTTTACGTCACCGTTCAAAACCACGGCGCCGGCCCTTCCAATGGTTTACTGCTTGAGGTGCAACTTGATCCCGAATTGAGTATGGTAGCTTCCAATACCCCCTATGTTCAAAACGGGCAGACCGTTTCTTTTATGCTGGATCCTTTGTCTGCTTTTTCGTCCCACACCCTTTATCTTGATGCTTTGTTGGCTTGTGATGTACAACTGGGCGCCACCCATGCCCTCTCGGCCCGTATCAGCCCATTGGAATGTGCCTTAAATTGGGATGGCCCTGTCTTTAGGGTACAAGGCCGCTGCGAAGGCAATACTGTAAACTTCGATCTACAGAACATCGGTGGCGGCAATGTCGGCACCAGCACCCATTACCGGATTGTTGCCAACGATCTATTGTTTGGCACGCCGCAGGAAGTGATACTGCCCCCCAATGCAGCGCCAGAAACCATCTCCTTCCCGGGTGATGGCCATACCTGGAGGCTGGAACTCCAACAAGCGCCCGGTTATCCTTTTGCCGATTTGCCAATTGCCGTAGTGGAGGCTTGTGGGGCAGGTTTGAATGGCCTTCATACTATCGGGTTGCGCAATGCATTCAGACAAGGGGATGGAAATCCTGAGTTATCCACCACACTGTCGCCCAATACAAATGGCTTATCGGATAAAATCGGCGAAGCCATGCATGGTTTTGGCTATTACAATTTTATCGGCGACAAAGACTGGCTCGAATTTACAGCACGTGTGGAGAACCCTTTGCAAGAAATTGGAGAACAGGTAGAATTTCGACTAAGTTTTTCGCCTACGCTTGATGTTCGCACATTCCAGGCATTAGCATGGAACGCCCAGCCATTGGTTAAACTATTGGGAGAAAACGAAGTAAGCATTCTAATGACCAATGTTCATCTTGATACCAGCGGTCCTGGTGCCATGGCGTTTTTGCGATTTCGCATCAAACCCTTACCGGATGTCCCGGCTGATTCCGGGCTATCCAGTTTGCTGGTGGTCGGCGGTTCGGCCTTTGTCAATGATATAGGCCCGGTATTACTTTTCGATGGTTTTCATAATTATTCTTTAAGTTTTCCGGTTTCCGACGACTATTACAACAACTATGGCCCGGAAGTACTTCGATTTGGTGGAAGAAGTTATGATTTTGGCACTGAATTGACCCAGGCGCCGGATGGTTCGCTTTTTCTTATTGGAGAAGGAGCCAGTTATAGTGACCGAACGAATTATGATGGATGGATCATAAAAACGGATACAAAAGGAAAGGCAAACTGGGTAAATGCCATAGACCTGGGCGAAAAAAGTTATAATTCATTTCGTGGAGTCACCGCCTTAAATGATGGAAGCACCCTGCTTACAGGCAACGCACTTTCTAAAGTGACAGCATCCGGGAGTTTATCAGAATATACGCCTTATTTGGCCCGTGTCGATGCGCAAGGCCAACTGGTTTGGAGTCAAAAATTCAGGCCCTACGGCGAAGACAAGGGCGGCTGGGCTAACAATTTAATGGCGCTTCCCGATGGAAACGTCGTCGTGTTTGGATATGCAGAGAGTGAACAAGGCAACGATCAGTTTTATCGAAAATCAACACCGGAAGGAATCACTGTTTGGCAAACTACGGAATCAATCAATGGCTCGGCGTATCGGCCTATGGAAGGGTTCGTTACAGCCGACGGGGGAATGGTCTTTTGCGGTACAAATTCCAGCACAGTTTTAAGTTACGCTATCTTCCTGGAAAAACTGGATGCCAACGGAAACAAACTTTGGAGTAAAGGGTATAATTCTACTTACGGCATCTATCTACAAAGCGCTGTTTTAGCCTCCGACGGCGGCGTCTTGGCACTTGGTTACACGCAGTTTCTTGATGACTTATCCGGAAACTATTACACGACGCCATATTTTGCCAAGTTTAGTGCAAACGGGGATTTTGAATGGGAAAAAGCGCCCATTATCGGACAATTGGGTATCGCAGGCGCGTATGATGCAGTGGCAGCACCAGATGGCGGCTATTACGTAACCGGTGAAATTATCCCGGATACTTTTGATTATGATTACGATATCATGCTGCTGAAAACCGATGCTCAATGCAATCCGTTGTGGTGGAAAGAATTCGGATCGCGCAATACCGAATGGGGTAGTGCGATTGTTTTGCTACCTACCGATGGAATTGTGATCTGGGGGCATAATCAGCCGCGACCGCCCCTGTACGACTTACAAGGTGTTTTTGTCCACACCGATTTCGACGGAAACGTAAGCGCCCGGCCAGAACCCATGTTCCAGGAAAAATCTGTGGTTGTTTTCCCCAACCCAGCCCGAAAACAGGCTCAAATTGTGCTGACGGACCCCGATGCCCGGAACATTCGATGGCAATTGAGAACTATAACCGGCGAGTTAGTACGCGAAGGAGAGTCCAACCAACCGCATTTCACCATTCCTGTTGAAAACTTGTCTTCAGCCATCTATCTGATTTATTTTCCCGGGCAGCCCTATCAAACTGCTAAACTTGTCGTCGGGAGATAGCGCATTACCTGCCCTACCTACCCTCCTTCTCCCACTCCTGAAAATAACGCACCGCGTTTATTTTCAGGAGTTTTTCCTGTTCCTGGGTATTGCGCAGGGGCATTTCAAGCACTTGCCGGTAATGCGGCCAGCCGTCTTCGTCGCGGCCTACGAACTCAAAATATCCTTCCTGGCTCAATAGACGACATACGGCAATGTGCATCAAATCCTGCTTTTCTTCCTTGCTGAAAGCCCGCTTCCAGCGACCCAATTCCTGAATTCCTATAAGAAATAACATGGTA
>JANRLZ010000199.1:0-6000 GCA_033762055.1 Saprospiraceae bacterium | reverse complement strand
TTTTGTCGGACAAAACACCACCCCGATTGATACCATCGTCCGTATGGCTCAGGCTTGCAAGCAGTACGGCTTGCAACTCTGTGTGCACGCGATTGGCGACCGCGCCAATCGCGAGGTACTTCAAGTGGTACAAAATACGTTCGGCAACGAAAAACACGACCATCGCTGGCGCATCGAACACGCGCAACACATAGACCCGCAGGATATTCCACGTTTTTCACAGCTCGGCGTGATTGCCTCCATGCAGGCCATTCACTGCACCAGCGATGCCCCGTTTGTGGAAAAACGACTCGGGGAAGAACGCGCCCGAACCGGCGCTTATGCCTGGCGCAGCTTGCTTGACAGCGGCGCCAGGCTCTGCAACGGTACCGATGCCCCCGTGGAAGATGTTGACCCGCTGCCCTGCCTGTATGCCTCCGTCACCCGTCGCCGTGCCGATACGGGGCTGGAATTTTTTACCGAGCAAAAAATGACCCGCGAAGAGGCCCTGCTTTCCTATACCCTCTGGAATGCCTGGGGCGCCTTTGAAGAAAAGGAAAAAGGCTCGCTCAGCGTCGGCAAACTGGCCGACATAGTGGTGCTTTCCAAAGACCTGCTGCATTGCCCTCCGGAAGAAATTTTGCAGGCGAAAGTGCTTAGGACGTTTGTTGGAGGCTTATAATAGGGTTTATGAAGGTTTATCGGGTTGATGAGGTTGAGGGTTTAGAAAGATTTGGGGATTCCATAACCCCTCATCAACCTATATATTCATTGCGCAATTTCAAGCAGTTTGCGGCGAATGTCGTCGGGTTGGCTAGTGGCTGCCTTTTCGGCAAATTTCCCGTCGCGACCGATGATAAAATATTGCGGAATGGCTTCCACGCCATAAACTTGCGCGATATTGGCAGCGGCGGATGAGGCCAGCAGATGCCGGCCCCTGAATGCTTGTTCAGTCAGTGTATTCTGCCAGCTGGCCGCGTTTTCATCCATCGAAACATGCACGATTTCGATGCCGTTGGCGACTAATTCTTCCTCGTAGGCATCCATAATTTCCATTTTGCGCAAACACGCTCCGCACCAGCTTGCCCAGAAGTTGAGATACACGACCTTGCCGCGCAACTGCCCTAACCCCAGTGTTTGGCCGTTCACATCCGGCGCCTCGAAAACCGGGGCAGTCGCGCCTGGCAAAACCGGGGCGAATTTCTGGTAAAGGCCTTCTATTTTTTCATCATAAGCCGGATACTCGTTGGTTTGCAAAAAATGCGTGTAAAGCGGCAGCAATTCGCGGTATTTCTCAGCGGAAAAAGCCGTGCTGATGACTTCCGAGCGAAAAAAAGCGAGAGGTTTGCCACTCAGCAGTTTACCTGCCAGTTGATATTGAGCGGCCCAAAAGTTGCCGGCATCCGGTTGGGTTTTTACTTGATGACGCGCCAGCAACACCTGCAAAAACTGCCGATACCAGGCACTTCCAATGGCATCGTCCATGATGGGCGCTTCGTACAGAAAATCAAAAAACTCGGGTTGAATGTTGTGTCGGGCGGCGTACACCTGTCCGTAAACCAATAAATGATAAGCCCGAAAATAGGTAATTTCTGCTTGCAGCCAGCGGGCGAAATTTGGGCTCAACGCGCCGGGATGTTGTAGTTCGGCTTTTTCAAACAAGGCGACGGAGGCGGCCTGCAAGGTATCCATATAAGGCTTGAACTGCGAAGGCAGCAGACCTTCCATCAAATCGTTCAGCGGCATTTCCACCGAAGCCCAGTATTGCCCGATTTTGAAGCGGATGTTGTTAAATTCGTTAAAATCGAGCGGGTTTTGACGCAAAAAATGCTGCAACAGGCGGTTGTTGGCACTACCGGGGCCGGAAAACTGCACGGCTAAGGGAAACTGAAATGCGTCGGCGCGAATCCCCAGCGTATCACCGGGCGACAGAAAGACAGCCAGGCGATCATCGTTAAAAAGAAGGAACACCAATTGAGGTTCTTTTACAACCAGTTCTATAGAGAACTGCAATTGGCCGTCCAGCTCGCTGCGGAAATAGTGATCGCGGCCATCAATGTACCGCTGTGGAACCAACATTTCAACTCGTGTTCCGGGGGCAGCGTTGCGGATATGTCCGCTGATAAATGCGGCGCGCGCCAGTGTGGCGCTCAGGACAAAAAGGGAAATCACCCAGACGCGTTTTGCCATTTTTGTGCAACAGATTGACGGCCGAAAGATAGAACATTGCTTCTTCCAAAAAACAGCGTGTTTGTCAATTATGCCACGAAAGCGGGTAAAACCGTGCAAAGGCATTGTACTTTTGTCATTGCCAACCATCTTCCTGTTTAACCATGCTTTTTAACCTCGCAGCAAAAGATTCCATCGCCAACCGATTCGTCGCTGAACTCCGCAACACCGAAATGCAGCAAGATCGCCTGCGTTTCCGCCGCAATCTGGAGCGGGTCGGCGAGGTTCTGGCCTACGAAATTTCACAAACCCTTGTTTACGAGCCGACTGAAGTGGAAACACCCCTTGGTATCGCCACTATCATGCTGCCACCACAAAAGGTCGTGCTGGCTACGATTCTACGCGCCGGACTGCCTTTTCACCAGGGTTTGCTCCATTATTTTGATCAGGCCGACAATGCCTTTATTTCTGCTTATCGCAAACACCACAAAGACGGCTCCTTCGATATTCAACTCGATTACGTGAGTGCGCCCGATCTTGACGACTGTGTGCTGTTGCTTGCCGATCCGATGCTCGCCACCGGCGCTTCGGTCAACCTGGCACTCAAAGAACTGGAACGTTTCGGTCAACCCTCCGCCGTCCATATTGCTACCGTAATTGCCAGCACGGCCGGTGTGGAAGCCGTGCGTCGTCGCTGGCCGAAAGCACGAATTTGGGCTGCCGCTGTGGATGAAGAACTGACTGCCAAATCGTACATCGTGCCCGGTCTGGGTGATGCGGGCGACCTGGCTTACGGTGAGAAACAATGATTGGGGGTGTATGAGGTTTATAGGTGTATGAGGTTTACAGGTTTAGGTGGTTGCGGGGAGAACCTCATATTAAATCTCGGAGGACGATCCATTTTTTCATCACTTTGCCGTTTCGTTTGATGACGATTTTGACTTTTTTCCCCACCTTTTTTTGTAGCATGGCCTGAAGGTCCGACAGTGATCGAATACCTGCAGGCATCCAGCCGATACGGAGCAGCCGGTCGCCGGCCAGAATACCGGCTTCATCTGCGGGGGAGCCAGGCAGGACATTCAGCACGGAAAAATAATTCAGATGCGGTCCGGCTGCAATCAGATTCAGTCCGCTGCGGTCGTACACAAACGTTTCCCGGTAATGTTTGGAAGGCTTGAGCCAGAGTTTTTCCTCCTGATAATCGATGGCCACATGAAAGCGATTGAGCAGCGCGTTGCCGATCAGGCCATTGCGTCCGTTGAGGTAGGTCAAATCCTGCGTTGTATCCACCGTCTGATAGTAAATAAGAACATTTTGCTGCGAAAATGGCGGCAAATCAAGTTGGGGCATCCGCCCGACGAATCCTTCGAGATAGCCGCCCAAGCCCATCCCTATATTGCTGGGAATGGCATTGGGCGCCGGTTGAATCAAGGGATGCGTGTTGGTAAAAAGCATGACAGGTAGTCCGGCGCCGGTGTCAAGCAGCAATTTTATGGGAGCGCTGGAATCCGCGCGCAGTTGAGCGCTGGTAGTGAGGTACAGTTTATTGCGATACACCTCCAGCGGTATGGCTTCGAATCCTTCCGCTTTCAGCCGGTTTATCCCGCGTTCGTAGAGGGTAATGACCCGGCGCTGGTAGTTGATTTTTACCAGATAATTGGAAAATACCCGGCCTGCCAGGATGCCGTGCACCTCAATGCCGGCATATTCTTCAAACCGAAAATAATCTTCCTGCAAGACCAGAATATCTTCGCGTGGCGCGATCACTTCCCGGTTCAACACCTGAAGTTTGATGTTGCGGGCCAGATAAGCGATCATTTCGGTTTTCAGGTCGGAGCCACGTACCCGAAATTCACGGTTGTACTGAACATGCAGAAAATCGCTGATCTCGCGTTTGGTGAGAATAGTATGTTCTGCGCCGGTATCGTAAATAAATTTGAGCGGCAACGGCCCGTTGAACGCAATGTTCAGTATTATGAAATTATTGACGTACTCGAACGGAATTTCGACCTGACGGATACCTTTTGGTATCGAAAAGCCCTGTTGGGCGCGTACATGCACGGTTGTCCACCAGATGGACAACAGCAGTATGACAACGGTTTTTGTTTTCATAGCGACAGGCGGATTTGCCGGAGCGAAGGAAGCGCACAAACCGCATTTTTGAAAGAAAAAAGCCCTCGAAGTTTGTTCGAGGGCTTTTTTCTTTCCAGGGCTTTCACAGGAAGTCTCTATTTCTTCTTTTGCTGCTTTGCTTTTTCCTCCTGCAGGCGTTGTTGTTCTTTCATGGCCTGTTCGAGCCGCGCCCGGAAGCCGCTCTGTTTTTTCGGTTTGGCACGGTTGGCCTCCAGCGCTGCTTTTATTTTTTCCTTGTCAATGACGTACTCCTTGGTTACAAGCGTCTGGGCAATGTTCAGAATATTACTGAAGCACAGGTACAGGGTAAGACCCGAGGCAAAACTGTTGAAGAAAAACATAAAAAACACCGGCATGGTGTATTGCATGTATTTCATGACCTTCATCTGGTCGTTTTGCATCGAAGTGGCGTCCATTTGTTTCATCGAATACCAGGTGTACCACAGGGTGGTAACGACCCAGATCAGGGTGAACAAACTGATGTGCGCCCCCGCGCCAAACGGCAGATGGAAAGGCAACTGCATGATGCTGTCGTAGCTCGAAAGGTCGGTGGCCCAGAGAAAACTTTCCTGTCGGAACTCGATGCTGGCCGGGAAAAACCGGTACAGGGCAAACCAGATTGGCATTTGCAGCAGAATTGGCAAACAGCCGCCCAACGGATTTACCCCGTATTCGCTGTACAATTTCATGGTTTCCACACTCATAGCCTGCTGGTCGTCGCCGTGCTTTTTCTTCAATTCTTCCAGGCGCGGTTTGAGCGCCGCCATTTTGGTCTGGCTCAATACCATGCGATAAGTGAGCGGATACACCAGCAGTTTTACCAACAGCGTCAGCATCAGAATCACGATGCCCTGGTTACCGATAAACCGCGCCAGAAAATCGAGCATGGGGTGTATTACCCAGCGGTTGATGGCGCCAAAAATGCTGGCGCCAAACGGTATAATGTCCTGCAGGGAAACGCCGAATGCGCGCAAACGCTCAAACTCGTTCGGGCCGGAATAGATGGCCATGCTGGCAGAACCGCTTTCAAATGGAACAACAGCGGTGGTTTTCAATAATTTAAGGTCGGCGTCGGCGTCGCCAAAAACTCGTACCTCACCCGTAAACTGCCGGAATGTAAAGCCTTGCGCTACCAGGCTGGTATTAAAAAACTGGTTGGAATGCGAAAACCATTGAACCGGCTTATCGCCCAGACTCTTGGTATCGTCCTGGCGGCAATCACAATAATCGGTGCTTTCCTCGCTGGTTTTAAAATAAACCGACGACATGGTACGCTCATAGGCCTGGTTTCGCTCCAGTTTGTCTATGTAGTTTTCCCAGATCAGGGTCAGTTCGCGTTTGGCCAGCACACTTTCCAGTCCGGCAGAAGCAATGCGGTAGTCCAGGCGGTAATCGTCGGGGGCCAGGGTGTAGGTTTGTTCAAAATACCCGCCGGTAGCGGTGGGGGCGCGAAACGTAAGTGTATTGCCCGATTTATTTGCTGTGAAATAGAGTTCGCTTGAAACGACTTTTCCGGCAGCGGTTCCTGCGACGGGAATCTCGAGGTCGAAACGGTTTTTGGCGTCTTCAAGCAACCGCACCGGACTTTTTATAGCGCCGCCGGCGGTGTCGGTCAGGATTTTTTCAAATTTTTTCAAAAAGACCTCTTTGATACGACCGCCTTTGTTGCTGAAAGTGATCCGCACCAGTTCGTTTTCCAATACTTCGGTTTGCTCCTGT
>JANRLZ010000198.1:0-12571 GCA_033762055.1 Saprospiraceae bacterium | reverse complement strand
TGACCTGGCCGACCCCGATGCCTATGCCAGGGTTGCCGCTTCGGTGGATCTCGACGAGTTCACGAATTACCTCATTCACCGGGCATTTATCGGCTATCAAATCGCCGATTTGAACAATCGTTTCTGGCGCAGCCGCGAGCCGGGCAGCAAATGGCGCTGGATAGCCGCCGATATGGAACACGCTTTCGGTCAGTTGGGCGGCGATCCTTATACGGAAAATACCCTTGCCAAACTGATTGGTTTGCCGGGCAATTTGCCGGAATGGGCCACGCTGCTTTTCAACCGGCTGTTGGATCATCCTGATTTTCGCGCCGTGTTTATCCAGCGTTCGGCGGCCTGGTTGAACACCATTTACCAGCCGGATGTCACCCTTGCAGCGGTCGACAGTCTGGCCGGGTTGCTGGCGCCCCACATGCCCCGGCACATCGGTCGCTGGAACACCCCGCCCTCCATACCGGCCTGGCAGGGCAACATCCAGCTCATCAAAACTTTTTTGCAACACCGTCCGGCGCATTACCGGCGGCACCTGACCGAACTTTTTGGGGCGCCCGACAGCGTACGGGTATCGTTTGAGATAGCAGGGCAGGGGAGGGTTGTCGTGAGCGGTGTGCCTTTCAGCGCAAATACCGAAGGCTATTTTTTCAAAAACACCGCCATTCACTTGCAGGCGATTCCGGCGCCGGGTTTTCGATTTGTAGCATGGCAGGGACTGAACAGCGCCAACGACCACACAACGTTTATTCCATTGGGCGACACGGCGTTTGTCGCGGTTTTTGTCCCGCAAAACATCAGCATCATTCCGCCGCTTGTCGAAGCAGACACCACCCTGGCGGCTTCGGCATCGCCCTGGTACGGGCTGGAAAACATTCGGGTGCTGCCCGGCGCGCGTCTGCGTGTGGAGGCCGGCGCTACGTTGCTGATGACCGATGGAGTCAGCATCGAAGTACAGGGCGGTTTGTATCTGGAAGGTACGGCCGATCGGCGCATCAGCGTACTGTCGGACCCTGCTCCCTCTGCGCGGCGTTCTTTTTACGGACAGGCGGGATACTGGGGCGCCATTTGGGCCGAAAACGCCGGCGACAGCCTTGTTTTTCAATACGCCGACCTGTTAAACGGCAGTTTTGGCCCGGATCGCAGCCGGCATTTTTCCACTATTTCTACGTACAATAGTCGTTTGAGGGTGGAAAACAGTCGTGTTTTACAAGGCAAGGCGCCCCTGATTGCGCGCGGCGGCAGCGCGGTACTCCGGCATTCGGAATTTCACACCCCGGTGAGTTGCAACGGTTTTATCAGTTTGTACGACATGAATGCCCCGCTCATTGAACATTGCGTTTTTCGCGGAAACCGCGCCATCAATACCGATGGTATAGATTTAAAAGGGATCAGCCATGCCGTGGTGCGGTACAACCATGTTTACGGTTTTCTTGGCGACAACTGCGACGGGATTGATTTCGGGATTTACTCGTTGAACAACCTGGTGGAATACAATATCATTCACGATTGTTCCGACAAAGGCATTTCCATCGGCTCGCAATCGAACGTGTTGGTCCGACGCAATCTGATTTACGATTGCGACCTCGGCGTGGCCCTGAAAGACAGTCTGGCTGTAGCGCATATTGACCAAAACACTTTTTACGGCAACCGCATCGCTGTGGCTTGTTATGAAAAAAGCGCCTTGCGCGGAGGCGGCAAAGCGTTTGTGAAAAACAGCATCCTGGCGGCCTCCGGCGAGAGCGGGATTTTTTACGACGATCAATCGGAAATACAGGTCAGTTATTCGCTTTCAGACCGGGAAGGGCTGCCGGGTACGGGAAATCTTTATGCCGACCCGGTCATGATCCACCCGGGTACCGGCAACTTTGAACTGGCCGGTCACTCACCCTGCATCAACACCGGCGACCCATTTTCACCCTTTGATCCTGACGGCAGCCGGGCCGACATGGGGGCCTATTACACCCATACGAGCGACTACGGACTAAGCCTGCATGTGAACGAATTTAACTACCATCCGCCTTTCAATTATTCGTGCGGCGACTGGATAGAACTGCACAACAGCAGCGATCAAAGCATAGACCTCAAGGGCTGGCGCATGGCACAGGGGCTTCAATTTTTTGAATTTGAAACACCTGCGCTGCTGGCTCCGGGCGGCTACCTTATTGTTTGTGAAGATACCGCCCGATTTGCCGCGTTTTACCCCGAAACAGTGCTGAAAATCGGGAACTCCCGGATGGATTTTGACAACAAATCGGGTAAAATCACGCTGATTGACCCGACAGGGCGGCAGGTGCATTGCGTGCGTTATGCCGATGATCGTCCCTGGCCGCCGCTGGCCGACGGACGGGGCGCAACGGTCGAACTGGCGCAGGGGCAGGAAGGCAACCTGCCCGTTGAATGGCGCGAAAGTTATGTGCTGCTGGGCACGCCCGGCGGACCGAACAGTTTGCCGCCCGATGTTTCGGGTTTGTCTGTCAATGAAGTGCTGGCATCGAACGTCCATACCCTCGCCGATGAAGCGGGCGAATACGACGACTGGTTTGAATTGTACAATGCTTCCGGCGACACCCTGAACATCGGAGGCCTGTGTTTCAGTGATGACGCGGGCAATCCCTGCAAATGGCAGGCGCCCTTGCATTTTCCGGGACAAACCACCCTCCCTCCGTACGGTTTTATGCTGTTGTGGGCAGATGAGCAGCCAGAACAAGGGGTGTTACACGCCGATTTCAAACTAAGTGCCGGTGGTGAAACAGTCTTCGTTTATCAACGAAGTGAAACCGCCTATACGGTCGTGGAGCAACTCGAATTTGGTCCGCAGAGCGCCGATATTTCCCGGGGGCGGTATCCCGACGGTGGAACTGAAATCGCTTTTATGTCGCCGACACCGGGCGCCAGCAACCTGCTTTCTGGCGTTGATCCGGTCAATTTAGAGGTGTTACGCGTTTACCCCAATCCGTTTTCGCAAGCACTTTTTGTCCATGCGGAAAATGTGGAAAAACCGTACAACCTTTTCCTGGTCAATGCTTTGGGGCAAACGGTTGCAGCAATTCGAGAACAATATCAAGAGACGGCTGTCCTCCGGCGAGACGCTTTACCGGCCGGACTATACACCGTCATTTTGCTGGATGCGAAAGGCCGTCGGTGGGTGGTTAAAGTAAGCAAGGAGGAGAGATGAAGGAGGAAGGATGAAGGAGAAGGGGTGTAATCAATCTTCTGAAAGCACCATGAGGGTGTTGTCATCCCGGCTTAGTCTGATACTGTCGGGGCTGTCGTGGATGGTGATAGGAGAGGGTTGCAGTAGCCGTAAAAAAAACGTTTCATATTCCATTGCGGTTGTGGAGCAGGTCTTTTTTGTGCTGCTAATTGGGTTGATATACAGCAAGTTGCCTTCAATTTTGTAGGTAGCGTTGTAAGTATTACAACCTGCATTTCCGCTGAGTGTTCCATCGGGATGAAAATAGATGTGTTGTTTGGGCGCATTAGCGGAGTAACGCACGCTGCCATTCATATTCAAGCCCCAAACAAGAAATTTTTTTCCGATCAGGTGTTCAGCAGGAGTTTGTTTTTTAAAACGGAGCATTGCACCGTCGGCAGCCTTCAGAATAAGAATGTTTGTCGTTGATTGATAAGTAGTTACGCTAAAAAGAAGGGTTGAAAACTTACGTTCGTAGCCCTTTTCATTTTTGCAGGCCATCAAGGTCATATAGCCGGAATCGAAGAAAATAGAGTCGGGTTTGATCCGCAGGCTGCCGTCTATATGGTTGCATCCGGCGTAGAGGTAATAGGCGCCGTCCGAAATGGTGATATAAGTTCCATCATTTACCCCGATGTCGCTGCCTTGTACATCCTGCAAAATCCAGAGTCCGTAGGGTAGGGGAGCGGTGCTTTCTTTTGTCTGCAAAGCCGGTCGGGAGACAGCTGGCGTTGAATGGCGATGGCATTGAACGTACAAGCAAAATGAGGCAACAAGCCAGGAGATAAAACCGAGAGATTTCATGCAATAAGGGGTGTTTTTATGCAAAATTCAATAAAAGGAATCATCCCCAAAATATGACCCACACACTTCCTGCAGCGAGAACAAAAAGTTCCAGCATCAAACCGACCAAATACCCCATTCCGATTCCCGGGCCTTGCTTGCTGTAGGCGCCCAGGGCCCGGGTGAGGGTTAAATGACCGCCAATTATCCCGCAAATCCAGACCCGCAGCAAAAGTCCGCTTTTTTCTACCTGGGGAAGGCTCCACAGGCCAAAAACAAGCAGGGAAAACGCGGGAATCCAGAACCAGAGTTTTTCAATAAAATCGTCCAGCGCCCCATTGCGGCGTCGGTTGACAAGGTCGAGTCTGGTAGCGGCGGCATACAGCATCAACCAGAACAATTCCGGACCAATGATGAGGAATACGGTGATTTGCATGTTAAAAGCAGGTCTATTCCAGTCCGTGAATTCGCCTTGTTTCGTTGATTACCAGCCCGAAATGCTCCTGGTGTTTTCCGGAAGCCAGCTCTGCGTCGAATTTTTCCGCCATGCTTTTTACCAGGGCTTCCAAATCCTGATTTTTTTCGTGGTAAATATTTCTGCTGAATGTCAGTTTCCGATCAAATTCATGAAAACTGACACTCAAATGTATGTTTTCCTTTGAAAAATCGAGACAATGGCCGGTGTATTCATGGGTTTCATCCTTGACAATATGCGCTCGTGTCATTCCTGTTTCACGCATTAAAAAATCGAGAAATACCGGCAAAATACCGGGTGTTACCGGGTAAAGGGTATAAAAATGGTCTTCCGGGTTGTAACGGCCTGTCCAGTTGGGCAATTTATCCAGTTTACGGCGTTGCAGACGATCGCCTTCCGGTGTTTCGAGCCATTCAAAATATTGTTCAAACCATTGGTAATCAGCATTGTCTATACGTATCATGCGTGTTTCCGTATCGTCGAACAATACCGTGTAACCCTTGTCGGAAACGTAATCATAAACGACCAACGCATGTTCGGAAGCGGGCAAATTTTCATTTTCGGTGTTCCAGGATTGAAATTCAGCCCGAAAGACAATGCTTTTACGATCGGGTGAAAAAGCAAGCGCGCCATGCGGCGAAGGGAAGGAGTAATTGTCCACCGCTTCATTATTGGGGTTAAAATACCACAATTGCCGCGTTTTTACATCCAGGACGGCATGTTCGCCAATCATGAGCAACCGGCCTCCCTTCAAACTGTCTATTTGTTGCCATTTGTCGAGATCACTTCTTGCATACACCTCGGTATAAGCGCCGGGTTGCCCTTGCTCGCTGTCCAGAAATTGCAGGGATGCAAAGTCATGGTATTGATTCAACAGGGGTTCTACAACCGGTTTTTGGTCTTTCAGGTAAATCAGGAAAAGGCTCTGGCTGCCGGCGATCAGGGTAGGGTCGGGGGCATCGGTCAGGGCATACACCCTCCAGAGGAAAGGCAGGCCGGTGTTGTTCTGCACGGCATTGGGGAATTCGACCGGTTTACCGTCGTACAAGACAGAATATGCCACATCGGTTCTGCTGACCATCCCGCTGTTTATATTAAATTGTTTGCCTGTCTGCGCCACAGCGCGAATGGTGAACGGGCCGTAGGGTATATCCATCTGGGCAGTTTTTGGTATATACCCTTTGTTTCTGAATGCAAAAAAAAGATAAACGGCCAGCGAACCGAGTACCATCAAGGCAATGGCGGTTTTCATGATTTGTACACAAGTTTAAGCGTTTTTTCGAGAGCCGTCCGAAAGTCGGGATCGTTGGCGCTCGCATCTTCCCAGTTGAGCGCCCGTAGCAGATTGCGATCGGCAAATTCTGTGTGGCCAAACATCAGTCCCCACGCAGTTAGCACGTCAACCGATTTTTTGAAATGCATTTCATTGTCACCCTGCAGGCAGGCGGCGATGAATTTTTGCACCCCGGTATTATCGCGCATCCGGAAAAAGCAATTGAAAACGTAGTTGTGCCAGTAATCGCTTTCGTTTTCGAGTGCAAGCAGGGAAATCAGGATGTCGGCGGCCTTCTCGGAATTGAATTCTGCAGAAAGTGCCTGCGCCAGTCCCTGTTTGGCAACAGGCGTTGCATTCCGGGCGGTTTCGTAGAGCAGTTGTTCAACGTGTTTTGCACCGTTGAGTTTCATCATCCGTGCAAGATAGGCGAGCGTAGCGTCATCATGTTCCTCCCGGATGCGTTTTTCATAGTTTTCGAGCAACTCCTTTCGCCATTCGGCCTCCTGTTCGGGCGTAGCCGCGTAGTTGGCGCCATTGTCTTTTAAATAGATGGCATGTGTCTGTCCGGCGTTATCCATAAACAGCCGCTTCGACTCGGTGTTGAGTTGCAGCCGCTCGGAGTAGTGTATGCCGGTACTGAAAATCGGCCCCGACGGTTCGCGATCCCGTTCTGAAAGGGTAGGAGAGGGGTGCGTATGCGGGCGCAGGAACGCCTCAATTTCCTGTCGGATAGCTGTCGAAAACAAGCGGGAGAGGCGTTCTTCCGGCAGGTGTAGAAATTGTTCGAAGGAGATAAAACCCAGGTAAACCAGTCCATCGCGCCAGTTTTGTCGCCCGATTTCGATGCCATGCGCCCGAACAGTGATAAAATCGCTGGCTTTGTCGTCGCCCTCCACCCATTGCATCAAAAATTCGGCAGGCCTGGGGTATTCGAATAAGGTAAAATGACGGTAAGAAGCCGGACTGCCCGCCTGTATAAACGCATTTCTGATCGCGGCCACCAGCACCTTCCGGGTGTACAGGTCAGGCAGGGGGCGGCAGGGGCCATAAAACCAGAAATCGCTGAAAAGTTGCTCGGTCACATGGCCGGCCCTGGCGTCGTACTCGCCGGAAATGTCTTTGTAAAACAATCCGTCGGCATTGACCGTCAGTTCCCACCGGTAGGTGTCGCTGACGGCAGTTGTATATTTAAATGTTTGTTTTTCAATGCGTTGTGGCTTGAATAATTTCCAAAAATCGTACCGAAGGAGCGCTGCTTCCGACAAGTCGCTGTACATTTCCATCGCCATATCCACCACCTGGCGCATGGCTTCATTGCGTTCAGCCAGCGGTTCGCCATCTAAGGGTTCGGGTTGTTCAAGCAATGCTGTTCCGGAATGGTCCAGATTTTTTCGTGTTATTTGCTGGATAATGGAATGGGTGGTGAATTGCAGCATGGGGGTTGACATTTGAAAATCCGCCCCAAAATCGTTTAAAATTTTGTTACTGGAAAATGTTTCGTTTTTTAAGCCTCTGTACGGGATTTGGTGTTGTTAAATGAGAATCTTTGCCTTTATTTAACATAATATAAATTATGGGAAATGTTTTTCACGAAATTCTTCACCATCTCCTCCTGAGAGACTAAAGATTATTCAAATCCTGACTCCAGCGAGGATTATGTTGCATAAACAGCCGAAACAGGAATAAATTCGAATTGCAAACTCTGTCAGAGATCAGGGATTCTATGACGACTGCTTGAAAAGAATCAATTGATGGATTTAACCATCGTGCCGCTAATAAACACAATTAATTTAATTTATAAACAATTTGTGTTTGTTGCGAGGCCATAAATTGTTTGTCACACGCGGCGCCGCTGCCCCTCTCCTACCCTGCCGGGCCTAAATTTTTTTTCAGGGTGACAAATGTCACGATTTGCAGGCATCGCGTCGCCTGAATTTTGCCCCAAAAACTTGAAAATGCGTCGCTTTTTTCTTATTTTTACCCTCTTTTTTGTAATAAATGCCTTGTCGTCCGCTCAGGATACCCTCTCTGCAAACACGACAAAGCACAACCCCAAAAAGGCAGAAAGCCTGTTGGAAGCATTTGAACATGGTCAATTCCACGGCCATTTTCGCAGTTTTTTGATGGCAACCGACAATGCCCGCCATCTCTCCGATTATTATGCCTGGGCGGCGGGCGGGGGACTTCATTTCAATTCGGCGCCCTGGTATGGATTCAGTTTTGGCCTTGGAGGAGTATTCAATTTCAATTTGGCCTCTTCCGACCTCGGCGCCAAAGACTCACTGACCGGCGCCGTGAATCGGTATGAAATCGGGCTTTTTGACCTCGAAAACCCCTACAATCGCAATGATCTGGATCGAATTGAAGAACTTTGGCTGCGCTACCAATGGAATAAATCACGCATTACAGTTGGTCAACAAGCGCTGCAAACGCCATTTATTAACTATCAGGACGGACGCATGCGCCCTACCGCCGAAGCCGGTGCCTGGCTGGAATTAAACGAATGGAAAAACACCAAAGTGGAAGCGGGCTGGATATGGAAAATATCGCCGCGCAGCACCGTACAATGGTATGACGTTGGCGAATCCATCGGCGTTTTCCCCAAAGGCCTGAATCCCGATGGAAGCGGAAGCGGTTATCCGGAACACCTTGAAAGTAAAGGTATTGCACTGCTGGGTATTCGCAGTCAGCCCGATAAACACCTTAAGGTACAGGCCTGGAATCAATACGTTGAGAACATTTTTAATACCGCATTCTTACAAGCCGATTATACAATTCCCCTCAAAAATGCCCATAAATTGCTGACAGGCATTCAATTTACGCACCAGAATGCTTTGGCCGACGGGGGCAACCAGGAAGCATCCAGATCGTATTTCCAACGCGGCGCTCAATCCAATGTGATCAGCATCCAGACTGGCTGGCAGCGCAAAAACTGGCAAGCGCTGATGGCATATACCCATATCACCGCCGACGGACGGTTTCTCTCCCCGCGCGAATGGGGCCGGGAACCATTTTATACATTTATGTCGCGTGAACGGGTGGAGGGCAGCGGCGACTCGCATTCCCTTACGGGAAGGGTGATCTGGCAAGGCCAGCGGCAAAGACTCCGATTGGAAGCCGCATACGGACATTTTTATCTGCCCGACGTGAAGCAAGTGGCTTTGAGCAAGTATGCATTCCCTTCTTTCAATCAATTCAACCTTGATATCCGCTATGCATTTAGCGGGATGTTGGAAGGAATGCGACTGCAATTTCTCTACGTCTGGAAAGGGCGGTTGGGTAATGT
The DNA here is from genome assembly GCA_033762055.1 of Saprospiraceae bacterium. Lineage (GTDB taxonomy): Bacteria > Bacteroidota > Bacteroidia > Chitinophagales > Saprospiraceae > M3007. The sequence continues at coordinate 3,564 of JANRLZ010000198.1, read as the reverse complement.
TTACGGCAATAAAAAATACGTTATCAACAAAGTGGATATGGCGCTCTACAATTTGGTGCTGAACTACACGTATTAAACATTATTCCGGCGCAACGGCTGCGCACTGCGCCGGAATATAGAATTCAGCCAAGCTGCGTGGCGATGGCCGCCATACGAATAGCCGTAATGGCCGCTTCCACGCCTTTGTTGCCGTGTTTGCCCCCTGCCCGATCCAGTGCCTGCGCTTCATTCAAAGTAGTTAGCAGCCCAAAAATATGCGGCTTGCCGGTTGAAATACCCAACTGGGTCAAGCCGTTTGCTACCGCCTGATTGATGTAATCGTCGTGATTGGTTTCACCCTTGATGACACAGCCGAGACATATTACAACATCCGTCTCCTGGTTTTCCAGCAAAACTTTGGCGCCTGCCGTCAATTCAAAAGAACCGGGAACTTGTACGGTCGTAATACTGCCGGGCAGTGCCCCGTGTTTGAGTAAAGTATCAACACAACCCTGATACAAGGCGTGTGTGATGTGGCGATTCCATTCGGCTACAACGATACCAAATCGCCATTGTGATGCGTCGGGGATGTTGCTTTCGTCGTAAATGGATAAATTCTGTAGCGCAGTTGCCATCGCGGGTTAGTCCGGTTTTTTTCTCAGGAATTTGTAGGCCGGAGCGGCCACTTTGTACATCCCTTTTTCTTGAGGATTGGTATTTACGAGGTTGTACAAACTCAGCGTATCATTTTGAGCGCTGTAACGGTAGCCATAAAACTTGCTGGTGGCATCTTTGTTTTTTGCCTGATAAAGCGTCACCACGTCAATATCCTGACCTGCAACAAAACAATCACCGCCGGAGCATACTTCGTAACGGTCATATTCTTTCATCCCCTGAATAGCTCCATGGGGGAAAAAGTTGATTTTTTCATTGCTTGATTTGCCCAGCGGCGTAAAGACACCACTAAACAAGTGGTGATTCAGCGCCATGATAAATGCCGTGCGTCCGTCGGGCGTACCGGCCTTTGATTTGATAAACCGGCTGAGTCGGGTGCGCGGGCCGGTAGGATCCACCATCATAATGTCTTTTTCCTCCTGCGAATGGTAGATCAGGAAAACCGATTTTCCGGGGCGGGCTTCCAGCACCTCGATCGTATCGGCGCGCATTTTGACAGGCAGTGTCCAGGACTCAAAAGAGTTGTAACAGGTAATGCTGTCGGGTCGTGCCGGATTGAACGTGAAGGAATATGCGTACGGGATATGGCTGTTGTTCATCGCCTGCAAAACAGAGCCGTATTGAGAGGCAAATGCGCAAAAATCGAGCGCGATCCAGTGGCCGGCCAACACGGTCGGATTGGCTTGTTCTCCCGGTTGAATGTGCGCGGGAGCGCCGTTCGGGCTGGTATTTTTGGGGTCGTTTTTACAGGCAAAAAGGGTGAAAATCAGCGCCGGGATCAAAAAGAATGCTTTGTTCATGAGTCAGAAAGGCAGGAAAATGCTGCCGAATGCGGTTATTTTAGATATTTTGTTTTTACAAAAAAACGTGGGTCGCGGGCGCCCAGTTTTCGGGCTGCTTCGGGCGACAGAATGATTTCGATGTTGCGTTCGTATCCTTCAGGAATACGCCCGATGACTTTGGCGTACACGCTGCGGTTGTTCATCGGGTTGTTAACCTGAATAATTGTACCGATACCGGCATCGCGGTGCAGGGCATACAGGGCGCCTTTTTCCTTGCTGTCTTTGTTCCAAAAACAGACTCCCTGCGCCGAGGTTTCTTTCTTGCCCTTTTTATCGTCGTTGAATTTGCTTTTCAAAACGTCGGACGCTGTAACCGGGCGCGAAGGGCGCCAGTCGGCATGAATACCTTCCAGCCCCATCCAGCCCATGTGTAAACGTTGGCCGGGGCGTATGCTGTTGTTTTTCAGGCGATTGCGTTTTGCCACACTGTCAACCGGCATATTAAAATACCGTTTGCTGATCTGGTACAGATTATCGCCCGCCTGCACAACATAGTAAATTGAAGCATTTTGAGCGGCTACAAAACCTTCGCCTTTGTAGCGTTTGATCGCCTTGTTGGGGATGGGGATTTTGATTCTCATCCCGATGTGCAGCGTTGGGTCGGTACGCAACTCGGGGTTGGTTTCGTAGAGTTCCTCCAGTCCGATGTTGTAGTACTTCGAGATGGAAAACAGAGTATGTTTGGCCCTCACCGGGTGATGAATATATTTTTTGTTGTCTTCTACCGTCAGAAGGATCGAATCGCGTGGCCCCAGCAGCGGCGCCATGTTTTCATCCTGGCCCCACAGCCATGTTGGGCCGTATAACAAACAAAAAAGTACAAAAAGGGGTAATTTTCTCATAGAATCTGGATGCAGCACATTTGATTTGTGCCGCAAAAATACTTTTCTCCGCCACTCTCTGCAAAAATATGCTGCTTGCTGTCATTCCCGCCCGATGGGCATCCACCCGTTTCCCCGGCAAACCCCTTGCCAAAATCCATGGAATCAGTATGATTCAGCGTGTTTATCAACAGGTGAAAAAATCCGAAAGGGTGAGCAAAGTCGTGGTGGCCACCGACGATATGCGTATTTTTGATCATGTTTGCGCTTTTGGCGGCGAGGTTATGTTAACCCGCGCCGATCATCCCAGTGGTACCGATCGTTGTGCGGAAGTAGCGCGCAAGTTTCCCGAGGCAAAATTAATTTTAAATATTCAGGGCGACGAACCATTCGTACAGCCGGAACAAATTGATTTGCTGGCAGACACGCTGACGGCGTCCGCCCGTTTCCAGATTGCCACCCTTGCCAAAAGAATTACCGATGCCGGCATGCTGGATAACCCCAACATTGTCAAGGCCGTTTTCAGTAGCCGACAGGGCGCGCTTTATTTTAGTCGCCATCCCATCCCTTTTGTTCGCGGATTAGAAAAAGTAGCATGGCTCTCTGAAATTCCATTTTATAAACATATCGGACTCTATGGCTTCCGCCGCCAGGCCTTGTTGAAAATTGCCCGTCTCTCCCCTACCCTTTTGGAGCGCGCCGAATCGCTGGAACAACTTCGCTGGCTGGAACACGGTTTTCGTATTGCGGTGGGTGTCACCGAACTTGAAACGCAGGGGGTGGATACGCCGGAGGATTTGGAGCGGCTGTAAAGTTGGAAAATATAACAGCGTTTACACATAACTTCACCCCTTCGCAACCAGATAGTTTCACATAACTAAACCCTTTTTCATGAAAAAACTCTTCTTTTTCCCGCTTTTTTTCTTTTTTTTCGTTAAATTATTTTCACAAAGCCCCGGTAGCCTGGACCAAAGTTTCGGCAACGGCGGGACGGTCCTAACGGATTTCCAAAATGAATTTAACACTTCAAAACTCGTATTTCTTCAGCCCGACGGCAAGATTATTTTATTGGGCAATACCAACATTTCAACCAATGTCCTTGCCCTTCGCTATATGCCCGACGGCACTTTGGATAACAGTTTTGGAAATGCCGGTATTTTCAAGGAAGCCAATTTTGGCCTCGCTGCTGGTACGATTATCTACAGCGAATTGTGGTCGGGTGCACTGCAGCCCGACGGAAAAATCCT
>JANRLZ010000197.1:0-3037 GCA_033762055.1 Saprospiraceae bacterium | reverse complement strand
GGTTTGTTTTTCAAATGATGAATGATGAATGACGGATGATGAATTGAATTTAATTTTCAAACGTTAAGCGGCTGGTTCCTCTTGCCTACTTTCGCCCGATAAATCAGCGTTCATCAATTAATTAACGTCATGGAAAAAAGAACATTTCTCAAAACCGGCCTTATTATGGGTATTGCCGGCGCAAGCGCTTCATTTTGGACTGCCTGCAAAACGGCTGCCAAATCTGCTGTCCCGGCAACTGCCACCCTGCCGCCTCCCAAATCCCTGCGAAATGGCGCTTTCACGCTACCGCCACTCGGTTACGATACTGCCGCCCTGGAACCGCACATTGACAAAATGACTATGGAAATCCATCACGGCCGCCATCACAACGCGTATGTGACCAACCTGAACGATGCGGTGAAAGATACGATCTACGCCAACTACGAACTTGAAGATATCCTGACGCGTATCACGCCCGCCGACGCCGACAAAAAAATCCGCAACAACGGGGGCGGGCACTGGAACCACACTTTTTTCTGGCAAACCATCACGCCGGGGGGCGATAAAGCGCCGGGCGGAAAACTGGCCGATGCCATCAATACGGCATTTGGGTCGCAGGACAAATTCAAGGAACAATTCAGCAATGCAGCAAAAGGAGTTTTTGGCTCGGGCTGGGCCTGGTTGTGCGTAGGCAAGGACAAAAAGTTATTCATCAGCAGCACACCCAATCAGGACAATCCGTTGATGTTGCAAATTGTCAAACAAAACGGCGTCCCGATTCTTGGACTGGATGTGTGGGAACACGCTTATTACTTAAAATATCAAAACAAACGTCCCGACTACATCACGGCATTCTATAATGTCATTAACTGGAAAATTGTTGCCGAGCGTTACGATAAAGCCATGTGATGATCTCGGAAACTGTTTTAAAACCCCTCAGGGATTTTAAAACAGTTTCTCAGTGGCGCGGGTTGGCCTTCCGGATACCCCAGGCGATCAGGCCGATAAAGATTGCCATGCCGGCAATAAAAGCCGGCCAGTTGAGGCGGTCTTTAAATACCGCCAGAAAAACAATGCCCGCCAGCGCAATCGTCGGGGCTTCGTTCAGGGCGCGAAAGTACAGATGCGAATGCGGCGAAACACCCGCTTCCAGCTGGCGGATGTGATTTTGCAAGGAGTGTGTATAGCCGGTAAGCAAGAGCAGAAACAATAATTTCACGTGCATCCAGCCCTGCGACAACCAATGTGGCTGGATGCACAACATCAGCACGCCAAACGTCCAGGTAATCACAATGGCCGGGCGAAGGATGATTTTGTAAGCTTTCCATTCCATCACGACATACTGCCGGGAGAGCAATTCCCGCTCGCCATCCGGCGCTTCTTTTGTCATGACGTGATATACCATGATCCTTACGAGGTAAAACATGCCGGCCATCCATGAAACCATGCCGATCAGGTGAAGCGATTTTGCAAGGCTGTACCAGGTAGATAGGTCCATCATTCGTTTTGCTTAGTCAAGCGCGTGTTTTTGATTGGAAGTGACATTTTCAAACGTCCAGTCGAGCCGGGTTTTGAATGGAGCTTTTCGCTCGGGGCAATTTTCCATGGCGCAAACCCGGCAGGAGTCGGGCGGTATGCAGCCATCGGTATGAACAAACATTTCAAGCGATTGATCGAACGATTTTGCAATCAGACGATCCAGCGCATCCACTTCCGCATGTGCCTGGTTGACATTGAAATACCACGGAACGGTCAGATGGCAGTCGAGGTGCAGGATATGACCGTATTTGATCGCGCGAAGGTTGTGCAGATCCACCCAGGCGCTTCGTTTGTTCTGATTGAGGACGTGGATGAGTTGTTTTAACAATTCCGTATCTGCTTCATCCATGATACCTGCCACGGTTTGACGAATGATCTTATACCCTTCCACCAGAATAAATGTCGCAAAAATCATCGCCACCGCGCTGTCAATCCACATGATACCGGTAAATCGAAGCAGCAGCAGTCCGACAACAATTCCAACCGTCGTCCAGGTATCCGATTGCAGGTGTTTGCCACTGGCTTGAAGGGCCAAGGAATGGTGTTTTTTCCCGGTACGTACGCACCAGTTGCCCAGTAAATAATTTACCACTGCGGTAAATCCGATGATGATAATCCCGGTATCTAATTGTTTGACCGGGTGAATGTGCAGCAAATTGACGATAGATTCGTAGATGATAATCAGGCCGGCTACCAGAATCAGGATTCCTTCGAAAGAAGCAGAAATCAATTCCGCTTTTCCGTGTCCGTAGGGATGATTTTCGTCGCGTGGCTTGGCGGCCAGTCGCAGGCTGTACAATCCGGTAAATCCGGTGACCACGTTTACGGTGCTTTCCAGCGCATCGGTCAGCACCGCCACCGAATTGGTCAGAAAATAAGCGACTACCTTGAGTGCGAAAAGGATGACCGAGGTCGTAACGACCCATTGTTGAACTTTGACGGTAACGGGAGTTGGTTGACTCATGACTTATTCCCAGAAAGTGGGTTCAATGCGTGAAATAAAAGGCAGGCAGGCCAGTTCGTACAACACCCGCTGGTAATTTTTCTGGTGTGTCGAGCCAATCACGAGTTGTTGGTTGTCTTTGCAGGCCACACGGCCTTTCCCACCATTCTGGCGGGCGGTGGGGTCAATTTTTTTTACTTTTTTCCATGACTTATCGTCGGCGGGGATGCAGAATTCATAGTTCAGTGCCACCTTGCCGCCTGAAAGTCCCTCGGTATCCAGCGATTTAAAATCAATTTTTATTTTTCGCCACGCATCCGGTGATTCGGGCGGCTTTTCCGTCCGACAGGCGATTAATACAAGCAAAATGACAAAAATCCCCGGTTGTTTCATACAGGTACAATAATTTGCGGCCCAAAGTACGCCGAGGCATTGCAATTCGGTCGGCTTTTTTCACTCAACAGGATGCCCCTCTCTGTTCTGCCGGAGTCTTTTTTTATTTTCACCTTCACCGATTTAACGTGAATTCACGCCGTTCTTTTTTACACAAAGCCTTGCTGGGCAGTATCGCAG
>JANRLZ010000196.1:0-7862 GCA_033762055.1 Saprospiraceae bacterium | reverse complement strand
CTGATCCAGCGAAAGCGTACAAATTTAGTTTTGGGCAAGGCGGCTTTTGCAGACGTAGCCGGAGGCTACGGCGAAAAAAGCCAACGCAGTCCAGGACTAAATTTGGCGCTTGCAGCGGATGGAGGAAAATCTAGACATGCTTAAAAATCGGTGTAAGGAACGGATGAATAATAATTGGCATAACGTGCAGTTTTACCATTCGCTGCCTGTTTATTTGTTTTGGCGCACAAACAGTCTAGACACTATCCCTTGCGTGAAAGTTGCCTGGATCGTATAAATACCTGCAGGCCATTCCGATACCGGCAGGCTCAGTTGCATTCCGGGCGGCTCCCGCAATTCCCAAACGGTTCGGCCGGCGAGATCTGTTGCTTTTAGTAATACCGGTGTTTGTCCGCTTGCCAGCCAGTCAATCATCATTCTGGTATCCGCCGGATTGGGGTATAAGGTCAGCGAGACGGCTTCTGCGTCGCTCGTACCTGATCCGGGTACGCTTACCTCGATTTCCTGTTGCAGCAAAGCTACGCCACAGGGACTAACAGCACTTAATGTGACGATATATACACCGCTGGCTGTATATTGGTGGGTGGTATTGAATGCGTCGGTTAACGGAGAACCGTCGCCAAAATCCCAACTCCACGACGAAGAATTTTCACTTAGATTGTTAAACACAACGCTCCCGTTCGGCAGCACAGTCCATGAAAAATCGGCAACCGGATTTTCAAAAATCTCGACCAAAACAAACTGTGTTGCCGTATCGCTGCCGACCATATTGGTAGCAATCAGCTGCACTTCATAAATTCCGGATTGGGTGTAAACCACGACCGGGTTCTCTTCGATCGAAACAGCAGGTTGCGCGCCGCTAAAACTCCAGTTGTATGCCGTACTGTTGGGAGAAGACAGGTTGGCGAACCCGATTTGGGCCGTTTCGCACCCAATGATTGTTTCAGGGGCATAAAAATCGGCTTGCGGAGGTAAAAAGATGCTGACCATACTTTGAAAAATCACCGTGTCGCAAGCGTTCCAGGCGGTTAGGGTAACGGTGTAGTTCCCTTCCTGCAAATAGGTGTGTGCCGGCTCCGGCGAGTTGGAAACGCTGCCATCCCCGAAATCCCATAAAATGCCCGCGGCATGGCTGGTCAGGTTGGTAAATATGACGGTAGCATTGACCAGGCTGCTGCTGAATCCGGCAACCGGAGCGGGTAAAATATGAAGCGTTGCTGCGTTTGAAACGGCCTCATAACAACCCGGGCGCTGCACCCGGCATCTAAATTGCCAGCCGTTTTGTGTAGCCTGTGCAGATTGAATCGTCAGTGCAGATGTTTGTTCGCCGCTAAAGTTTCCGCCACTTACGTCCTGCCAGCCACTGCCGGAATTTACCTGCCATTGGTAGGCCCAGGCGCCGTCATTGGTAATCACGCTGAAAACCGACGTTTCACCGGCACAGATTGTGTCTGTAAGTAAAAAGGATTGAATTTCAGGTTGAAAAGCCAGGTTTGGCCCTTGCGGAAATGCAGGAAGGAATTCAAAAAAGCCGCCGCCGCCCGGCTGTGCGCCATTGTTGGTGTTGTTACATCCTACGGTTGAGTTGAAAGTGATGCCCGGAGCGCCGGGGGTAAAAACGGCGTTAAGCGCCATGTTATTACACAATATTCGTCCACCCGACCCGCCGCCGCCGGGGCCCATGCAGCGATCCACGTTGCCGTTGTCGGCATTGCCGCCACGGCCGCCGGTTGCCTGCAATAGTACGCCCGGATTGGCAACGCCCAGTAACAGCCAAATGCTGCCACCACCACCGCCGCCGCCTGCGCCATCATCGAAGCTATGGCTACCCTGGCCACCATTGGCATAAATTTCGGTTTTTGCGCCGTTGATGGCGCCGGCGCTCACCAGGGCGATTCCGCCGCCTCGCCCTCCTTTGCTGCGCAGCAAATTGTTGGCATGTCCGGCGCCGCCCCCGCCGCCCATAAAAATTCGGTCAATGGCATTCGTGGGGGCTATACCTCCGATTCCGGGAAAGTAACCATTGCAACCTATCGGATTTGGATCGGCGTTGTTACCGCCGTTTCCTCCGGCGCTGGTATTTCCGCCGCCACCACCGCCGGCGTTATGGTCATTGCCGCCGCCGCCGCCGTTGGCGCGTGGACCCCGGCCTGTTTCCTGTCCTGTACCGGTGCGGGCGATTCCCTCTCCCTTGTATCCACCCCGCCAATCGCCGGCAGGATAAAAAAACTGGTTTTGTTGGGTAAACCAATTGCACCCATTATTTGTCGCAACAAAATCCGCTCCTCCGCGAAAGCCGGCTTCACTGACTGAAACAGGCGCATCAAGTGTGAGCGTCCCGCTGACTTCCAGCGCTAAAACGCCGCCCGTGGTGCCATCCCAGGGTTTGGCGCGAAGTGTATCCACTACTTGTACCTGCTGAAAATGCGGGATACTTACCAACTGCAAACCGGTCGGCTGCCCATATCCATGGAGCAAACGATGTGAAGTGAAGAGGGCTCCGGCTGCCACCGAATCAATGGTAATGCGTTCGAACCTTCCGGCATCATTCATGGAAAGTATGCCTCCGTATTGGGCATTATTGGCCGTATTGATATCGGCGCCTTGCATCTGAATGAGTAAAGCGGCTTGGCCAGGGCGAAAACCGCTGGTGTCGGCCACACTCAATCGCCCGGCACAGGTATCCACCGCCTCAACGGCAGTATAGCGATTAATTATACCGGAAATTTGAGCAGTTTGTGAAAAAAGGAACAGTGGTTGGAAAAGAAAAAGAATCGGGAGGGAAAGTTTTTTCATAGTATTGGGTGGTGTAATAACCCCGGTATTCTAGTGCCGCATCCGGCGAATAACAAAGCAACGCCTATGTCTATTTTTCCGCCCCCTGTCGTTGCTCGGCGGTTAAAATATCCCGTATTTCGCCCTTCTCGCGCCTAAGGAGTCGAAAAAATAGCCGATTTCATTGCTATGCTATTCGCCGGATGCGGCACTAGTCGCTCAACGAATACTACCGGAGTCTTTAAAATCGCCCAAAAGTAATCAAATGATCCGTTCAAATACCCCGCAAAGCCAGTTCCCGCGGCTTCCCATTGTTTTTTTGATAAAACCGGCTGCTTTTGCTGCATCGGTGACGATTGCTTCGTCGCTGAGAAGAATACCCGAAATCAGCAGCCAGCCTCCGGGTTTGATCATTCCGGCTAAATCGGGCAGAGACTCGAGAATGACATGCCGGTTGATATTGGCGAGTATGCCGTCAAAATTTCGACCCTGCACGGCTGCAAGAGTACCCTGGCGGGTTGTTATGTTGTATACCTTGTTGGCTTCGCAATTTTCCAGGGTATTTCGGTACGACTCCTCTTCAATGTCAACCGCTTCTACTACCGCAGCCCCTTGTTTTGCTGCAAGAATGGCCAGAATACCAGTTCCACAACCATAATCCAGCACTTTGGCGCCGACAAGCGGCAAGTGTTCAATGGCTGCAATACATTGCCAGGTGGTTTCGTGATGCCCGGTGCCAAAAGCCATTTTAGGGTTGATGACCAGTTCCCAGCGAACATCCGGTATGGGTGGGTGAAAATCAGCCCTTACTGCACAAAAACTGCCGACAATTACGGGCTGGAAGTTGCTTTCCCATAGTTCATTCCAGTTTTGACCAGGAATAAAGGCCCGGCGCCAGGTAAATGAAAATTGTGCCTGCAATTCCGACAACAGGGATTCAGCTGCTTCCAGGCTGGCGCTTGCAGGTACGTAAGCATTTATTCCCTCGGGCATTTCTTCAAAAGTATCAAAGTCGCCGTCGGAAAGAAACGCCATGAGCATTTCTGCTGTATCGGTGTCGGTTTGGATGCTGTATTGGTAATAATTCATGCGGCTTAATTCAGAATGTTGTGCCGCAAAGAGACGGAAAAACTGTGCATATTTCGCATGGGAAGAACGGGAAATCCGTAGCAATTGCAATCAATCAAAATGTCTGTTAAAAAATAGAGGCCGTATGATCTTTTCGACGTTTTTTCAAAATTGTATTCAATGCCTACGCTGGTGTGCGACTTGAATGCATAATAAACCCCGGCATTCCATTGTAACAGCCATTTGTAAGCGTCGTTATTGATGCGCATGGATGGAAAATCATAGTTGTTTCCGGTAAAAGGGGAATCCGCAGAATAAACGGTTTTTCCAAGTACCTGTGCAGTGAAAATGCGCGTGAGGCCACTGCCCAAAGAAAATGAGGTGCGACTATTTTTATTGAATTTCCCAATGAGTTTCACCGGTATGGTAAGTGCGTGTTCGTTCATTTTTTGTTCCTGGCTAAATTGATAGCTGCGTACGGTTGTTCCATCAAAGTAATTGGCGTGCAACAGGTGCTCATTTTCCATCCATCCGTTCCGATATAGTAGTTCGCCTGCCAATTTAAGGTGTTTTCCTACTGCCAGACTTCCCCAGATGCCCAGATGATAGGCCAGGCCTGCTTTTTGGGTTTTTAGGGTAGGGCTTTCCTCCCAATAGTCGCCAAATTCAGTGACGTTGTGAGGAAGATGATAATTCCCGAGTTTGAACAAAAAACCAAACTCTGTTTTCTTTTGCGCAGCCAGTGCGGTGGAAAAAATAAGGAATAAGGCGATGGTAAGATGTTTTTTCATACTGAGGTCAGGTAGATTGATCCCAAGACGCAATTTAGGGGCTGGAGGGTTGGCCGGTTTTTCCTTTTTCTACACAAAAAAGCCCCTCTGTCAGGCGAGTAAACGCTTTTGACAGAGGGGCTTTTTTCAAATTTACACGGTAATTTACCGCCGGAAACGACCAATGCCTGCCTTGGGACGAGGCATGGCGCCTCCTTGTGGCGCGCCCATACGGCCTGCCGGCGTTTTGGAAAACTGATGCATCATCTGTCGCATCTGGTTGAAATTTTTCATGAACAGGTTAATCTGATCAAGATTTTGTCCACAACCCCGTGCCAGGCGTTTTTTTCGCGAAAGGCTGATGCCGTCGGGATTGGCCCGTTCCCAGGGAGTCATGCTTTGAATGATGGCTTCCACCCGTACCAGGGCCTTGTCGTCAATGGGGGCATCCTTCAGTGCTTTGTCCATACCGGGTATCATGGACATCAGGCTTTTGAGGTCGCCCATTTTTTTAATCATTTGCATTTGCCCCAGGAAGTCGTTGAAATCAAACTTGTTTTGTTTGATCCGTTTCTCCAGGCGTTTGGCTTCTTCCTCATCAAATTCCATCTGCGCCTTCTCGACCAGCGATACAATGTCGCCCATGCCAAGTATTCGCTGCGACATACGGTCGGGGTAAAAGACATCAAGCGCATCGAGTTTCTCACCCTGGGAAACAAATTTGATGGGTTTGCCAACGGTATTTTTGATCGAAAGCGCCGCGCCGCCGCGGGTGTCACCGTCGAGTTTGGTGAGTACCACACCGTCGAAGTTGATGCGTGCGTTGAACGCTTCTGCGGTATTAACGGCATCCTGGCCGGTCATGGAATCCACGACAAACAGCGTTTCGGTCGGATTAAGCGCTTTTTTGATGTTCTCTACTTCTTCCATCATCGCCTCATCAACAGCAAGGCGACCGGCGGTGTCCACAATTACGACGTCGTGACTGTTGGCTTTGGCATACGCCACAGCCTTTTGGGCAATGTCTACGGGGTTTTTATTCTCTATTTCTTTGTAAACCGTTACGCCGATGCTGTCGGCCAGTACCGTTAGCTGGTCTATGGCCGCCGGGCGGTACACGTCGCAGGCAACGAGCAGGGGGCGCATTTTGCGCTGTTCCTTGAGGTGTTTGGCCAGTTTGCCGCTAAAAGTAGTTTTACCCGACCCCTGCAAACCGGCTACCAGTACGATGCCCGGATGTCCTTTAACATTAATGCCGACGCTTTGCCCGCCCATCAATTCGGTCAGTTCGTCGCTGACAATTTTAATCATCAACTGGCCCGGCGACACACTTTTCAGGACGTTTTCTGTGCCGAGTGCTTTTTCCTTGACGCGATCGGTAAAATCCTTGGCGATCTTGTAGTTGACGTCGGCGGCTACCAGCGCACGCCGAATCTCCTTGATACTTTCTGCGACATTGAGTTCAGTGATGCGGTTGTTTCCGCTCAATACTTTAAAAGCACCCTCTAAACGATCACTTAAACTTTCGAACATTTTATGGTGGACGGTTTACGGTAGACGGTGAACGGCCTACGGTTTACGGTTTACGGTGAACGGCTTATGGTGGAAAAGAGGTTTATTAAACAATCGAAAAATCCTTAAGCGCCGAGGTAGGTTTTGAGCAATTTGCTGCGGCTGGTAGCGCGCAGTTTGTTGATTGCTTTGTCTTTGATTTGTCGCACACGTTCGCGGGTAAGGCCAAATTTGTCGCCGATATCCTCCAGCGAGAGCGGGTGCTCTACGCCGATACCGAAGTAGAGTTTGATTACGTCGGCCTGGCGGTCGGTCAGGGTGCCGAGCGAGCGTTCGATCTCTCGGCGCAGGGAGTCGGCATAATCCAGGTGGGAGTCGGTGCCGGGCATGGTATTGTTTTCCAGCACATCAAGGAGCGAATTGTCTTCTCCTTCCACAAAGGGCGCGTCCATGGAAACGTGGCGCGCGGCGACTCCAAGCGTGGTTTCCACTTCATCTGTCGTGATTTCGAGCATTTCAGCCAGTTCTTCCGCACTGGGTTCGCGTTCGTATTGCTGTTCCAGTTCGCTGAAAGCCTTGTTGATTTTATTGAGGGATCCGACCTTGTTAAGGGGGAGGCGTACAATACGACTTTGCTCGGCAAGCGCCTGAAGGATGCTTTGACGAATCCACCAAACGGCGTAAGAGATAAACTTGAAGCCGCGGGTTTCATCGAAACGCTGGGCGGCCTTGATCAGGCCGAGGTTGCCTTCGTTGATCAGGTCGGAGAGGCTAAGTCCCTGATTCTGATATTGTTTAGCCACCGACACCACAAAGCGAAGGTTGGCTTTGGTGAGTTTTTCGAGGGCGATTTGGTCGCCTTGTTTGATGCGTTTGGCGAGATCTACTTCTTCTTCGGGGGTCAGAAGATCCACTTTGCCAATTTCCTGCAAATATTTTTCAAGCGACTGGCTTTCCCGGTTTGTAATGGACTTCGTTATCTTTAACTGCCTCATGTAATTGGTGCTGCTGAATTATTTTTCGCCGCAAAGTTAAATTTTTCCACCCGATTACGCCGCATTTTTTTCAAATGCGCTTTTGATGGAATATTTTGAGGGAAAAAATTTTTAGGAAATGCTATTTAAAACGCCTTCCAATATATTTTGTTCGATTTCATAGGCACATCCGAACTTAAAATATTATTTTGAAAGCCCGAGGCAAACCGGTCGCCTTCGAAAAATTGGGCAATTATCAGGCGCTATTCAAAATGCGCCGTGCAAATATCCCTGCAGCATGATCAAGTAGCCTGATTTTTTCCAGATCAAGTTCGAGCAGTTGTGGGAAATCGGTATACAGGTGGCCCAGGGTTTTTTTTCGCAAGTCTGCAAGGAGGCCGGTGTTTTCCGGATTGTCTTCTTCGAGGCGCGTTTCGCGTTCTTTTTGTAACATTCCGGCATACTCAAACAGCCAGGAAGCCGCCGATTTGCAGGTGTCGCGATGCTTTTTCAGTGCAGTATCGCTGCGACTGGCGTAATTCTCCAGATGAGAGAAACAAAAAGTTTGTGCCAGATCTGCTAATGCAGTGATTTTACCTTGCAGGGCAATGTATTGCCGGTTGGCTTCCATTTCATCGTCGAGCGAGCCGTAAGCGCCGCGCTCGCCCGGGCGTTTGTCAATCCATTGGCCGCTTTCCTCGTATCGTTCTTCGGCTTTCCATTCGTTGGTTGCCTTTTTTCTGCGCATCAGTCCGATTGCCAG
>JANRLZ010000195.1:0-3951 GCA_033762055.1 Saprospiraceae bacterium | reverse complement strand
GAGCCAACGGCCACATCGGCGCCTTCGTCGCGGCATTTGGCGAGCAGCCGCGGCAAATCGGTCGGGTTGTGCGAGAAGTCGGCGTCCATTTCAAAGAAGTATTCGTAATCGCGCTCCAGTCCCCAGCGAAACCCGGCAATATAGGCGGTTCCGAGACCGAGTTTGCCGCTGCGTTCAAGCAGGTGCAGGCGTCCGGCAAACTCGCTGCTTTGCAGATCGCGTACAATTTGCGCCGTGCCGTCGGGCGAGCCGTCGTCCACAATCAGCACATGAAATTCAGGCGATTGGGCCAATGCAGCACGCACAATGGCTTCTACATTTTCTTTTTCGTTGTATGTTGGGATGATAACTAAACTCGACATCGGGGGAGAAGTTGGATAGGCTTCCGGTTGTTTGTTGATCGTTCCTTACATCGCGGCAGCTACGCCGAACGCTGCCATAGAGATGATTAAACCATACATAAAAATGTTGTAACAATGGCTGAGGTACTGGTATTTCTTGGCCAGCACAATCCCCAGAAAATAGAGGTCGCGACTCATCGAACTGTACAAAAATTCCGGATCGGTCAGCATTTCATTTACTCCCCATTGAAAATCTTCGAGGGGCATGTTGTAGAAATTACCGAAAAAAAGCAGGTTGGCTTTGCGTTGTTTGATGGCATCGCGGGTCACCTTGCCTTCCGTCACCTTGGGGCGGGTAGCAAGGGTGGCGTACACCATGGATCCCAGGCACGTACAGGTGAGCAGAATGATCGGTACGAGCAATTTCCAGGAAAAACCGTCCTGCAGTTTGGGCAACAGGTTGGAAACGAGGATGGAGATAACGATGGCATTGACCGAAAGCATGAGGTTGGCCTTGCTGTCGGCCATGGCGCTCAGGTTGGTATGCGTTCGGTAGGTAGTCCGGTACATCGTTTCGACCCCGCGACCAAACCGGGCGGCTTTGATCTCGTTTTCGTTGTCTTTTAATACCTTTTTCAGATCGCCGCTTTTTTCTTTTTCTTCCAGCAGGGCAATTTCATCCACTGTCGGGGCGAGGTCGGGGTTGAGGCGGCGTTTTTGTTTGAGCAATTGCTGGATATGTTTGGCTTTTCGTTTGTTGAATAGCTCTTGCGCCACGACCGTATGGTATTCGTGGGTGAGCATGAAATTGAGTTCAAAATCCACCCAGTCCTGATCGCTCATCACATTGTTGCGGGTCAGGGTGAATTCCTGCCGCAGGCGACTGGTTCGATCCCAGTATATTTCCATACCGAGATGACTCAGGTCGGCGTCGCAAATAATCTGGCCAAGCAGGTTTTCGGGGCGTTGGGGTACTTTGGTAGCCCGAATGCAGGTTTGCACTTCGCGGATTTGTGCAGCGCTGATTTTTCCTTCCAGAAAACGGGCGGCATTTTCACAACTGCGATCTTCGTGGGCGGCAGGCCCCTGGGCATAACCCGTATCGTGAAACCAGGTAGCGAGCAATACCGTGAGCATGTCTTCGCTGTCGAGGCGGAAACCTTCGCCGATGGTTTTGGTGGCGGCTACGGTTTGAATCGTATGGCCCAGATCGTGAAAAACGTATTGAGGAGAGATGTTTTGCGCAAAATATTCGACGATATGCGCTTCGACCTCGGACAACAATTGCTCAGCAGGAGTCATGTTTTTTGAAAATAAAAGGCAAAGGTAAATGTAATGCGCATTGGCTGCACAAGAATGATGAGGGCTGCCTGAATGAAACTGTTTTTGTTCCGTTCCTGAATGCCTATTTCCGGCGTTTTTTCTTGCCTTTAACGAGTTTCATCTCATCAAGCAAATAACCTGCGCCACCGAATTTGTCCACGATGAACAAAATATACCGCGCATCCACCATGATGTTGCGACAAATAGCCGGGTCGTAGTTCAAATCGCTCATCGTACCTTCCCACACCCGGTCGAAGTTGAGGCCCACGAGGTTGCCTCTCGCATCAAGCGCGGGCGATCCGGAGTTGCCGCCGGTGGTATGGTTGGTGCCGATGCAGGCCACCGGCAACCGTCCGTCGGCAGTGGCATATCGGCCATAATCTTTTGATTTCCAGAGCGCTATGAGTTTTTGCGGCACATCAAACTCGTAATCGCCGGGTACGTATTTCTCCATCACGCCGTCGAGATCGGTCTGATAATCATACTGTACGGCGTCGCGGGGCGAATAACCTCGCACCTTCCCGTAAGTGAGGCGCAACGTGCTGTTGGCGTCGGGAAAAAAGCGTTTTTCTTTAAAAACTTCGATCTGAGCCGCCATATACTGCCGTTGCAGGGTGTTGATCTGTGGTTGCAATTCCTGCAATTTGGGTTGTACCGACGCGGCATAATAGTTTTGCAAGCGCTCCCATAATTCATAAGCCGGGTCGTTTTTCAAGGTTTCAGAAATTTCCAGTGCCGATTTGTTTTGCAACAGCGCCATGAATTGTTCGCGATGCGCCATTGTGCTGTTTTGAACGATGGAATGAGCCAGTCCGGCGTAGCCACCGACTTCTTTTGCCATGGCTTTTACATCGGCTGCGCCCCACTCGGCGCGGGTATTTTCAGCAAACATCTCAAGCATGGCGGCCAACACGGCCTCATCTACTTCCGGACGGTAGTTTTTGTAGAAACTTTCCATATTGCTTTTGATGCCGGCCAGTTTGCTATTGAAAGTTGCCTCATTCCGGGAGTCATACGAATCGAGCCAGCTGTGGAGGTTGGCGGCGGTGGCCAACAGTTCGTTGTTGCGAACGATTGTCTCGAAGTAATAATCACGCGCCAAAACATACGGTTCAATGTCCTGATACAGCTGACGCAAACGCGGTAGCAGATTTTTCCAGCGGGTATTCCAATCGGGGTTTTGCTGTATCCGGCGACTAAATTCCGCCTCGTACTCCCGTTTTTTATCGAGGGCTTTGTAGGTTTTGAGTCCCTGCATTTCGCCCAGCCATTTTTTCCAGGCATTGGCAATACTGGCATATCGGGCCACATAAGCGATTTTGATAGACGGGTCTTTGCGCATAAAACCATCCATTGCTTTCAGTGCGCGGTCTCTGATGGCTACCCTGGCCGGGTCGAGGACTTCACCAATTTGGCGTACGGCGGCTTCGGTGAGGTATTCGTTGGTGGCGCCGGGAAACCCGTATACCATGGTAAAATCGCCCTCGTCAGCGCCGTCGAGCGAGATGGGAAGAAAGTGTCGCGGACGGTAAGGAACATTATCTTTCGAATAGGCAGCCGGACGGTTGTCTTTGTCGGCATACACCCGAAAAATAGAAAAATCGCCGGTATGACGGGGCCACACCCAGTTGTCGGTATCTGCGCCAAACTTCCCGATGCTGCTGGGCGGGGCGCCCACAAAACGCACATCGGTAAAGGTTTGGGTCACAAATAGATAGTACTGGTTGCCACTGTAAAAGGGACGGACCGATACTTCTTCCCATTTTTCTTTTTTGGTGCTGTTGCGCAGCGTGGCGATGTTTTTGTCAATTTGTGATTGTCGGTCGCGTTCGCCCATGCCTTCCGTGACGCCCTGCATGACCACCGTGGTCACTTCTTCCATGCGGGTGACGAACATGGCAGTAACCCCTTCCGCCGGAAGTTCGGTACTGCGGTCTTTGGCCCAGTAGCCGTTTTCGATATAGTTGTTCTCCAGGGTACTCAGTTGTTGTATGGCATCAAAACCGCAGTGGTGGTTGGTCAGCAA
This sequence comes from Saprospiraceae bacterium, assembly GCA_033762055.1. Classification (GTDB taxonomy): domain Bacteria; phylum Bacteroidota; class Bacteroidia; order Chitinophagales; family Saprospiraceae; genus M3007. Next base: position 261 of record JANRLZ010000195.1, on the reverse strand, counting down.
CAAACCTTCCGGCGAGATCATTTCGCCGGTACATCCGCCATCAAACTGGCAAATGGCGTCTTTGATACTGGCGTTGACCGGGTGGTATATATCGTCGGCAGAGAGCTGGAGACCGAGCGATTTCATTTCTTTTTCGTTTTGTTTTTCGAGCAGTGCGGGCACCCACATCCCCTGGGCAGAAATCCGGATGGAAAGGCTTGCCGCGACGAGGATAAACAGCAGTTTTTTCATGTTTGGTGAAATTTTGGGGGCGAAAGTACG
>JANRLZ010000194.1:0-8011 GCA_033762055.1 Saprospiraceae bacterium | reverse complement strand
CATGCAGACTACGTATACTGTTGGTCAAGCTATACCAGCCATTCCTGACCCTGACAATGTACCCTTTTTTCTGCCAACTTATCAGGTTTTCCGATTCGAACCCCGGAAAGTACTTTTCAATGTCCAACGTTGAAAAAACGGGTACTCCCTGGAAATTTTTAACTAAATCAAGTATTTTCATTTCTATAAAACCTATTTTTTATGGATTTTTGGAAACAAAAATACAATTTATTATGTACGCATAAAAATCATTGTTCTTTCAGGAACGGGCGATTAATGACCGGATTGGCATACATTTTAAGCAAATATTCCCGTCCGGCACCGTCTTCGTCGTGTTGCAGGCGACTGAAACGGGCAGAAAAATAGGCATCCAGTTGAGCCGCTTCGTCGGCGCTGTAGTGTCCGGCGAATTGTCCGGAGTTAAACAGCAGGTCGTGGGCGCGATAATTGATCGGACAGAGTTGGTAGTTGCCATGTATTTGCCGGTCTATCATGCCGGCCAGCAATTCCAATTGCTTTTTGGGAGCCGGTTCGGCGTCAAATGCGTCCAGATCGGCGTCGAGCGGGGAGGAAAAATGAAAATGTACGCGCCCCTTGGCCCCTTTTAATCCAAGCAGCATGTGTTGCACATCTTCTTCAAAACTCTTTTTGTAGTCGGGGTTGGCGCGTTTGTTCAAAAACTCCTGGGTAATCAGCAGATCGCAGGGGTTGAATTCGTAAGAGATGGAAACCGGCACGAGGCGAAGTTGGCGAAAATGGGTTTTGAGATCGCCCTGTGCGCTCAGGCTCAACATTTTGAGCAAACCCACCTGGGTGCGGTCGTCGCCATCCTTGGCGCGGCCTTCACGCTGGGCGATCCACACGGAATCTGTTTTTTCAGCGATCTGCCGCCGGATGTACTCCGACATTTGCAGCGAATACCGGTAGAGTTCCATGGGAGTTCCGCTGCGTTTCACCACAAAACTCTTATTGATGTGGAAGATAAGTTCCGAAATCCGGTGCCGCATCAGGTTGTCGCCGATAGCAATCTGACTGGTGCGGAATCCGCGATCGAAAAGGACGGTATTGAGGAACGCCGAGTCGAGAATAATATCGCGGTGATTGGAAATAAACAGGTATTGCTGCGCAGGGTCGAGGGTTTCGAAACCGCCGGTGCTTAAGCGGGTAATGCTTTCTTTTTCAATAACTTTCAGCAACGGGCGAGCGATTTTTTCCTGGAAATCGCGCACAGAATTCACCTGGTCTTTTTCCCGCAGAATCAAATCGAAGAAGGGGGCCGGCAGGAAGGCTTGCATGCCTTGCAGCAATTTATCGTAACTGAAAAGTTCCTGAATGGCCGCCCGTGCTTCTTCATCGGAATAAATGGACAGGCCTTTTTCGTATTGTTGTTCCATAAGAAGGGCGAAGGTAAATAGATTTTGATGGCAGCCGGTAGCACGGGCTTTAGCCCAGGACGACGGCATTTATGCCGCAGCATCATTTTTTTTTGCAACATGCAATTTGGATTTCGTGTTTTTTACAGCAGCTGTTTATCAGCGGGATAAATGCCGCCCGTCTCGATTCCGAGGCGGTGAAATATTACCGATTCCCGGTCACCAAACTTAAAAGAAAGCTTTTTTCACTCAATATTTCTTCCTTTTCTATGGCGTGCCGGAGCGTGGCAGTGGCTTTTGTATCCCGGGGTGGCAGGTGCAGGATTTTCTCGGCATGACGGACGATGTTGAGGTAGTTGCTGCGGTGGTAGCCAAGTACGCGTTTGCGTTGCACATAATTGCGCATGGCATCGAGCAGCGATTGCAGGGTGTCGTATTCCTGCAGGTCGAAGTAAGTTTTCATCAGCAGGGTTTTGGCGGCGAGATTGAGCAAGGGGTCGCGGTAATTTGCTTTTTGCAGGAGTTCGAGCACGTGTCCGTGGTTGCGTTCGGCGTAAGCCAGGCGGGCGAGATTGAAACTGAAGGCGCTTTCGCGGTAGCGACGTTCGAGCCGGTTGCGGTATTCATTGATAAACCAGCGCGCCCAGTCGAGCGCGCCGACGTGGATGGCGGCGGCTACAATATTGTGGTAAGTAAAACGGGAAAGCGCGCCATCTTCCAGCAAATGGTTTTTTGAAAGGGCAACCTTGTACAATTCCAGCGCCTCGGGGTAATAGCGCACATCGCCGGCATTGAGACGGCGCACACAATAGTTGATGGCCAGAATGTACAATCCGTGTTGTTCCTCGGCGGAAAAACGCTCGCCTTCATGCAGGAGCAGCGTTTTGAAGCCTTGAAAATGGGCTTCATTGGCAGGTTCGCGCAACATCCGGTAACAATGCAGGTACACCGCAATGGCCGCTTCGGCAGCAAAAGCGCTTTGTTCGGCGCGGTCGACCCATTCCTTCTCCATCGCTTCCGTGTTATCTGTTTTGTACACCGTTTGGTGGGCGGCAAGCAGACAAACGATCTGGAGTTTTTTTGACAAAAAAGCGGCATCCGCCGAACGGCTGGCATCACGCAGCAAGCCGACGTCGGTCGGATTTTGCACATAATCAATCTGGTGCGCTTCCCAATCGAGCAGAAAGCGTCGCTCGTAGTAGGCGGCATTGCGCAAAGGTTGGGCATCGAGTTGTTTGTGCGCGTTTTTGCGTACCCGGTGAAAAGCCGCCGGCATCTTGCGCCGCCGGTAAGCCGAGGCCAAATGAACCTGCATGCCCCATTCATCGGAAAGCGCGTTTTGCACGGCGAGAAACTGCTCCAGTAGTCCGTGCAGATAACTCATGACCAGGCGCATTTTTTGTGTGTCGAAGGAGCTGTTTTTTCCGAAAACAACGTCCCAGGCCGCTTCTTTTGCAGCATCCGGGGTTTCGGACAGAAACTCGAACAGCAATACGACATCCTGTCGCTGGTTAAAAAAGGGCGAGCGCAAAAACTTGCGCGCTTCTCTTTTTTCGATGGGAGAAAACGAGCGGATAAGCGCCTGCAAACTGCTTTTTTCCATAAAACCGGAAATTCGTGGGAAGTTTGCCGCAAAATTCGGGAAAAAATGGCGGTAAAAAATAGAAAAAACACGCATTGTGTTTATCAATTTTTTTATAAAAAAATTGATATTCAACAACTTAAACCGAATTAGTAAAAAAAGTAGTCTACAAATATGAATTTTTGATGTTGTCGGGGCAGATCATTCGCCGGACTTTTGTATCGTCAAAGAAAACTGTTGGCCACTTTGACAACTCCCCGCGCCGAGGCCACGCTACTCATCACCCATTTTGTTAAAAAAATTAATCCAATGACAAAGATTTCCAACGTTTACCTGAAAAGCCTGCTGCTCGTGGGGCTGCTTTGGCTGCTCTCGACTGCCAACCGACTGCATGCCCAGGGATGCAGCCCTGATGTAACACCGCCCACGGCGGTATGCAACGAGTTGGTCTACCTGTCACTTTCAACAGACGGAACGCTCGAAGTAGATGCCGACGCCTTTAACGACGGCTCATACGACAACTGCTGCATGGGCGATATTACCCTGCGCCGTACCACAGACGGCCCCTGCGATAGCGACAACAATCCCGACGCTTTTACACCCACCCTGATTTTCTGCTGCGCCGACATCGGAACGCAGGTAATTGTGGAAATGAGGGTGTCGGATTGCGCCGGCAACACCAATATCTGCCTGACTACCGTCATCGTTGAAGACAAAGTTGCCCCGGTGTGCCCGGCCGCCAGCGTAACCGTCAGCTGCGAACAATTCGACCCCACGCTGCTCAACTACGGCCCCACCGACAACTGCTGTCTGGAAGAGGTCGTGCCGCTGACTACCAATTACACCCTGTTCGATACGCTCTGTTTGGAAGGGGTGATCAGTCGTACGTTCCGTGCGGAAGATTGCTCGGGCAATACCGTCACCTGTTTTCAGACCATTGAAGTGACCTACGAACAGGATTATTACATTCGTTTTCCCAACGATGCGGTCGTTTGGAATATTGATCCGAACACCGTTCTGCCCCAACCTGAAATTTTCAAGGAAGATTGCGAATTAATCGGCCTGTCTTTTGAAGACGAAATATTTTTCGACCAGCCCAATGGCAACTACACGGTTCATCGCACCTGGACAATCATCAACTGGTGTACCTACGATCCGAACCTTCCGGTAACCGTAGTTCCCAATCCCGCGCCCAACGCCGACCCCAACCATCCGGCCAATCTGGTCGGCCCGATGGTGTCTGAAGCCGGCACGCCGGCGCCCTGGGAGCCTACCGTCGTAAAAATCAATGCCAATGATCCCGACCCGACCGACTATTCCACTTTCTGGGCCGCCAACGCCAACGGGTATCGCTATACGCAATATATCAAAGTAGTGGACACTTTCTTTGTTGACGTGGAAGGCAAGGTTTTCTCCGATACGAGCGCCAACTGCTCGTATGAGGCCGGCGAGGAATTGCTCGAAGGCTGGACGGTAAAAGTCACCGGCGGTGTTTCCGGCAGTGTGAGAGAAGTGTTGACGGCAGCCGATGGTTCCTATTACGTTCGTTTCGACGGATACGACACCGTCCTGACGGTTACCCTCGTGGCCAGTTCCAACTTCGGTCAAAATTGTCAAACGGAATACACCGTGAATGCAGCGGTAGGCGAAACCGCCGTGCAGGACGTGCCCGTCCACCTCGAAGAACGTTGCGAATTACTTTCGGTGGGTATTGCTACTCCGCGTCTGCGTCGTTGTTTCGACAACCGCTATGCCGTACAGGCCTGCAACCTCAGCAGCGAAATAGTGGAAGATGCTTACGTGGAAGTATCGCTCGACGATTATTTCAATTTTACAGGCAGTTCCATCCCGGGAACCCTGACGAGCGGCAATACTTACTCCTTCCAACTCGGCGATCTGGCGCCGGGCGCCTGTGTGAATTTCAATATTGACTTTGTAGTAAGTTGCGACGCCCCGATGGGCGCTACCCACTGCACAGAGGCCTGGATTTTCCCGACCGACGATTGCCGCGACAACACCAGCTGGACCGGCGCCGACGTGGAAGTAGATGCCGTTTGTGAGGGAGACTCCGTGCGTTTCTCCATCGCCAACGTAGGCACCGGCAACATGAGCGAAGTACTCGAATTTGTGGTGGTTGAAGATGTTATCATGCGCCAGGACGGTTCATTCCAACTGGGCATGGGCGAATCCATCACTTTTACACAACCTGCCAACGGAAGCACCTGGCGCCTCGAAGCCGACGAAGAACCCCAGCACCCCTGGGGAGGCAAACAAGCCGTGGCGCTCGAAGGCTGCGGTGGCATCAACAACAGCGGACTGGTCAATATCTTCCCGCTCAGCGATCCGAATCCTTTTGAATCCATCGAATGCCTCGTTAACATCGGCGCTTACGACCCCAACGACAAACAGGGCTTCCCCATCGGTTATGGCGATGAACACTTCATCAAAGCCAATACAGACATCGAATACCTCATCCGATTCCAAAATACCGGAACGGACACGGCATTCAATGTCGTGATCCTCGATACGCTCGCACAGCACCTCGACGCGGCTTCTGTCCGCGTTGGGGTGGCGAGTCACCCCATGAAGTTCGCGCTGCTCGACGGCAATGTGCTGCGTTTCTCTTTCGAGGATATTCTGTTGCCCGACTCCAACGTCAACCAGGCCGGCTCGAATGGTTTTGTGAAATTCCGTATTTCCCAACAACGCGACCTCGCCAATGGTACACGCATCGAAAACAGCGCCGCGATTTATTTCGACTTCAACGAACCGGTTATCACCAATACAACTTTCCACACGGTGGGCGAAGACTTCGTGCTCGTTGGAATTGATGCAGTGGAAAATGACGGACTGCTCCGCGCCTACCCCAACCCGGCTACCGATCAGGTGTTCTTTGAATTGAAAGAAGGAGCCGTACAAGGCAGGTTTGTATTGAGCAACACCCTCGGCCAAACCCTTGCTTCCGAAAGTTTTGAAGGCAAACAATACCGGTTTAACCGTAAAAATCTGCCCGCCGGCATTTACCACTTCCAGATCAGTGCCGCCAACCAGCGTGTGGCCGCCGGGAAGTTGATCCTGCGATAGCAGATATCTGACCAATAATCACATTAACAAGCGGATTTCGAGCCATCCCGGTTTTCCGGCGATGGCTCGATTCATTTTAGGAAGGCTGAAGCAAAAAAATTCGCCCTGATCTGTGCTGCGAAGCATCCGGGTCATCTGTGTGCTATAAAAATGTTAATGGCACACAGATGACCCGGATGCTTCGCAGCACAGATAGGGACAGATTTTTCTCTTTGAGAAATAGGCTTCTGTGAAATTAACCCACATAACGTCACGAAGTGCCAAAAAAAATCGCCCCTTCCGGAAACATCCGAAAGGGGCGATTGTGCAGGTGTATGAAAAAGAAAATCAGGCTTCTGTAACACCCGAAACCAGCAGCGAAACTTCATTGCGCAGGCACTCTACAAAACCGCCTTCCACATTGAAACTCACTTTTTCGCCGTTCGACCGGGTTACTTTCACCTTTCCTTTTTGCAGGGAAGAAACAATAGCGGCATGGCCTTGCAGCATTTCGAACTGACCTTCGCTGCCCGGCACAATGACCGATTTTACCTCACCGGCAAATATTTCCTTTTCAGGACTGAGAATAATCAGATGCATAATTCAATAATGATGAATTATGAATGATGAATGATGAATGACGAGTACATTAATATTCATCCTTCATCCTTCATCCTTCATACTTTATTTCGTTGCTTCTTCCATCATCTTCTTGCCTTTGGCAATCGCGTCGTCAATGGTGCCGACGAGGTTGAAAGCGCCTTCAGGCAAGTCGTCGAGTTCGCCGTCCATGATCATATTAAAGCCGCGGATGGTTTCGTCAATCGGTACCAGAACGCCTTTGAGGCCGGTAAACTGTTCGGCTACGTGGAAGGGCTGCGAGAGGAAGCGTTGTACGCGGCGGGCGCGGCCTACCACGAGTTTGTCTTCGTCGGAGAGTTCTTCCATGCCGAGAATAGCGATGATGTCCTGCAATTCGTTGTAGCGCTGCAGAATTTGCTTCACGCGCTGCGCGCAACGGTAGTGTTCTTCGCCGATGATTTTCGGGTCGAGGATACGGCTCGTGGAATCGAGCGGGTCAACGGCCGGGTAGATACCGAGCGATGCGATTTTACGGCTCAAAACCGTCGTAGCGTCCAGGTGGGCGAAGGTGGTTGCCGGCGCCGGGTCGGTCAAGTCGTCGGCGGGTACGTAAACGGCTTGTACCGAAGTGATGGAGCCGCGTTTCGTGGACGTGATGCGCTCCTGCATGATACCCATTTCGGTGGCCAGCGTGGGCTGGTAACCTACGGCGGAGGGCATACGGCCCAGCAAGGCGGATACTTCCGAACCCGCCTGGGTGAAACGGAAGATATTGTCTACGAAGAACAGGATGTCACGACCGCCGGCGGGGTCTTTCAGGTCGCCGTCACGGAAAAATTCGGCCATGGTCAGACCGGAGAGGGCCACGCGGGCGCGGGCGCCGGGCGGTTCGTTCATCTGGCCGAACACCAGGGTAGCCTGCGATTTGGCCAGTTCTTTTTTATCCACTTTGCTCAAATCCCAGCCGCCTTCTTCCATCGAATGTTTGAATTCCTCGCCGTATTTGATTACGTTGGATTCGATCATTTCGCGGAGCAGGTCGTTGCCTTCGCGGGTACGTTCGCCCACGCCGGCAAATACCGACATACCGTCGTATGCTTTGGCGATGTTGTTGATGAGTTCCATGATCAACACCGTTTTGCCTACGCCGGCGCCGCCGAACAGACCGATTTTACCGCCTTTTGCATACGGTTCGATCAGGTCAATTACCTTGATACCGGTGTACAGGATTTCGCGCTCGGTCGAGAGGTCTTCGTAAGCCGGCGGTTTGCGGTGAATCACATAAGCCGATTTGCCTTTTTCCACCTTGCCGATACCGTCAATCGCTTCGCCTACGACGTTGAAAAGGCGGCCGCGCACTTCTTCGCCTACCGGCATGGTGATAGGAGAGCCTGTATCCACGCATTCCATT
>JANRLZ010000193.1:0-2772 GCA_033762055.1 Saprospiraceae bacterium | reverse complement strand
TTAGTAGGTTTATATGGTTGATGGGGCTTAGTTGTTTGGGGGGCGATTGATGGCGAAAACGACTTTTTCCATACCGGGTTCGAAGCGTTCGCCGGCGATAACTACGGTGAGCACGCTTTCGAGGCGGGTCATGATTTTGGGCAAGTTTTGGCGCAGGCTTTCGAGGCGTTTTCTTTTGGGGATAAGGTCGTCGTCGGGCAGGTGCAGTTTCAGGCGTTTCTGCCGGTCTTCTTCCAGTTTGGCGAGGCGGGTGTCAATATCTTCCACAACAGTATAGATAAAACCGTCTTCAAACACTTTATTATCAATCATGACAGGGATAAACTGCCGTCCGCCGAACAAGGAGGAGTAAAAAGAGAGGTCATTTTCCACGCCCACCCAGCCGGAACGCATGCTGTTTTCCGACACGACGGAAAGAATCGTTCCCTGTTCGCGCATTACGCGCTGGATAAAATTATCAATGGCTTCGCCGGCCAGCATATCCTGGGTATCGCGCACGATACGCACATGGTGTGTGCTCAGGTATTTTTCAATACGATCCACCACTTCCTGGTCTTTGTGATTGTAAGAGATAAAAACGCTGGGAGCGTTTGTGCCCGGCGCCTGGTTTTGGGTAGCCGGTGGCGCCTGCGATTGCGCCGTTTTTTGCACTGTTGCCTTGTCGGCCAGTTCGAGGGCGGCATAGTTGATCTGGGCTTGCAGGCGGCTCCACTCATCGAAGGGGATGAGGCCCATGTTGTAGTTTTTTTTGCCGTTGGCATAACGGGCCTGGAGCAGCACCGCGTCGGTGGCGTTTTGGGCGACTAATCTTTCGAGAGCGGCTTCCGTTTGGCCGGAGGCGATAAGTTGCTGGATTTCTTCACGCATAATTTAAAAGGGGGCCTTCATGGCGGCCTCAAAGGTAGAGAATGTTTTTGGGGTTAAAAACGAAGGTTTTTTGCTATTTTTGTCCGCTAAATCTGAATTACCCATGAATGCACCCGTCTCCGCCCTTGCCCTGCAACGTATCCAGGAAAACCAGGAAAAACACGCGCGTGGCGAAGACGCCTCCTTTCTGGATCTGGGCAATTGCGGATTAAAACAACTCCCGCAGGAATTGTTTGCGCTGCGGCACCTCACGGCGCTTAACCTCGGCGCCTTGTATGTTGATAAAGTTAATGCCCTACAAACCCCTCACCCTGGCACAGAACTCACCCTGCGCGAGTCGCAAAACAAAGGCGAACCCAATTTGCTGTACAGCGAAGAAATCGGAAATGTTGGATTCGACCTGCCCATCCGGCATCTTTACCTGACCGGGCTGCATCTCAAATCCATCACAGGGCTCAACCGCCTTTATGACCTGGAATCCTTGTATCTCGGCAACAACGACTTGACAGATATCAGCCCTTTGCAGCCGCTGGTCAAACTTCAGGATTTGTTTTTGGTTCAAAACCATGTTACCGACATACGGGCTTTGCAGGGTTTAAAAGCGCTGCGGTCGCTGAATCTAAGCCGCAATCGCATTTCAGACCTTGCCCCGATAGCAGGATGCCTGGAACTCAACAGCCTGCTTTTAGGAAATAACGCCGTAACCGAACTGGCTCCCTTGGCCGGCCTGACAGCGCTCAAACAATTGATTGCCTTTGAAAATAATATCCGGTCGGTGGAGCATTTGTCCAATTTGAGCGAACTGGAAAAAGTGCACCTGGCGGCCAATCAGATCAGAGATCTTAGCCCGTTGAAAGGCTGGACAAAAATCCGTGAATTGAAAATTCACCAAAATCAGATTGAAGACATCACGCCATTGGCCGGCTTGTCGAGTTTGATTATTCTTAGTGCTTCCGAAAACAGGATCACGCGCCTGCCTGAAAGTTTCAACTGGCCCCTGATGACCCAGCTTTATCTGGAAAACAACCATATTCAACATTTGCCGCCGCTAAAACCCCTGGCAGCGCTGGAAGTGCTGAACCTTTCCAACAACGGTCTTTCCGATCTTTCCCCCTTGCAGGATTTATCACTCAGCAACCTGGATCTTTCAAGCAACCAAATCGAAGATATTACACCACTAAAAACCCTTTGCGATATCAAGTCGCTCAATCTGGAAAACAACGCTATCAAGGCGCTGGCCCCACTGGCCAATGCATTTCGCGGGCCGGCAACGATCCGTTTAGCCAACAACCCGATTCAGGATATTCCCCTTGAAATAGTCCATTCCAATTCTTCGGAGGCGATAGACGCCTATTTCAAAGACCTCGAAAATCAGGCCGATTTTGTAGCGGAAGTCAAACTTATCCTCGTCGGCAACAGCACTTCCGGCAAAACCACCCTCTCCAAAATTCTGCGCAACAAACCCTTCGACAAGGATGAAAAATCTACCCACGGCATCCAGATTCACCAATGGAAAATAAACAAACGCGATGTATTCGATGCCGATGAATACCCCGAAGCACCGGAAAAGGTCATTGTCAATATCTGGGACTTTGGCGGACAGGAATATTACCACGGCACCCACCAGTTGTTTCTCGACAACAATGCCATATACCTCCTGATCTGGGAGTCGCAAACCAACCGCAGCGCCGTCCTGGATACCGAATACTCGACGGGTGAAGGGGCTGAAAACAAAATGGTGGTACCCGTCGAACATTTTAATTTTCAATACTGGCTCGACAGCATCCGCTTTTATGCCAGTGGGCAAAGCGGACAACTGCCGCCGATATTTATGATACAAAACAAACTCGACAAGGAAAACGGAAAAGTGAGTTGGCCTGATCCGTATCTGCTCTAGGCTTATGA